>JAQXIJ010000022.1 GCA_029007725.1 Bacillota bacterium
AGGCATTTCTAATACCCGATTTTGTTTTTTCAGTAAAAAACTGACAGATTATATTATAACACAGAAATGTGTTTTGTAAATGGATAAATGTAACATTTGTTGCATTTTGGCAAAAGTGCATATTGCGTATTTTTCTACAAAATTTAAGAATATTTTCTTTGCAAAAAGTATTCCGTTTGATTTATATTATAATGAAAGAACCAGCGTACAATATTACAAAAAGAGTATAATTATCCATTTATTTCATGTGTTATTTGTGCTATACTTATGTTATAATTATATAAGAATTTTTTTGAGGTGCATAACGAGGAATAACTAAAAAACGCAAATAAAGAAAAATCTTTATAGCAAATTAGCGTTGAAATAAGCAAATTTTGCAAGACAAGTGATAAAACTTGCAGCCAACTTATAGCATAACCATTTTTTGAGAAATTTAATAGCTTGCTTAACAGCACCTTTTTCTTGCCTTGGCATATGGGTTCTACGACGCCACTTATTTGTGATTGAAAGATGATTCTGATATTGATTAATATGCTGCTTTTGGAAGCTCACGTACAACTTAGCCTCGTGTTCTTTGTAGTATATTTTTCATCAATTGCCGTATAACAAAAAAGCAGTAAGTCAGCGTTTTCATTCCTATTTGTGCTGACGCTTAGCGGCAGAATGGAGATTATTATGAAAATACAAAAGAAATATATATGTATTTTTTGCATTTTTTCCCTAATTGTTACATTCTCTGTTATATTTCTACTTAACGGAAAAATACATTTTGTATATTACGAAAATGAAAAGGAAGTCACAGAAATAAGGCTGCTTTCATATTGGAACTATAACGATTCCGAAGGAAGGAACTATCAGAAACTTATTGATGAATTCAATGAACAAAATCCGGATATTCATGTAACAAATGACGTTCAGACTAGTGAAGAATACTTTACGCGTCTGAAGCTGGATTTTGCATCGAATAACGAACCCGACATTTTTATCTCGTGGCCGTGCATCACGGTGAACAAGTATGCGCAGATAGGAAAAATCGCATTTTTAGACAAATATTTAAACGAGGACGAAAAATGGTACGACAGCTTTGACAAAAGCATATGGAACAGTGTGTCTTATAACGGAAGCATATATGCTTTGCCTATAGAGAATATCTATACCGCGATGTTTGTAAACAAGAGGGTTTTTGACAAATGCGGCTTGCCTATTCCGACAACCTATGATGAGCTGAAAAGTGCTGTTTCGGTTCTGCAAAGAGAGGGCTACACGCCGATAGCATTTGATATATCGGACAGCGGATGTATGCTCTACAAAGCCCTTTTGGCAAGGCTCGGAGAAATTCTACTCGGACCGTATTATTACAAAGGACGGATATAATGAGAACTATATAAAGGCAGCCGAAATGCTTAAAGAACTGTATAATATGAGGGCCTTTCCCGAAAACTTGTTTTCGGTTACTCAAAATGAACGCGACAACCTATATTTGGAGGAGAAATCCCCTATAATTGTCAGGGATTCGCGGTTTTTGAATCAGATATATAGTCACAGCGACGAGTTGTACAAAAATACTCAGGTTTGCATCATGCCAGCTGTTCCGAATCAGCGCTCATCAAAAAGAGCCGCTCTGTACGGAATCAGCGGCAATAATATGTTCGTGAGCAAAAAAGCCGTTTCCGACCCACAAAAGGAAGAAAAAATAAAAAGATTTTTGAAGTATATGACATCATATGAGGCCGCGGCGAAGCTGAAGTCCGACCTTGGCGCAATAACAACGGTTGCGCCGAATCGATTTGGGGCAGAGGATGTTACAGCCAGGCAAAACGAGCAATTCATTTATCATTTTACCGAAACCATATCATATCCGCACTATTATGTGGATGCGGATGAGTGGAGTAGAATAGAAAACCGTCTGCCTATGTTCCTTGAGGGGAAAATCGGTGTATACAGCTTGTTTGAACAGTAAGGCGGTGACGGTATCATGAAAAAAAAGCAGAAACAATTTTCCTCAATATGAAACTCAAAAAAAAGGTGCTTTGTCTTTTTTTACTCACTGTTGCGACTCAGATTATTTTCGGAATTTTTATAAATTCCGTTGTTGTAAAAAATACTGTCATGAAAAACACACTTACATATACGCGTTGCATTGTAGTAAATATTCAACAGAGAATTTCAAAGCAGTTTCAGGAGATAAGGGATATTTCTCAGAGTATTATATATAATGAAGAAATTTATAACATTTTGTGCGAAAACAATCCGCACGAAATGTATCTTGAAAATTATGAGTGCCAGAAGCAGGTGAACGGAATACTTAAAAATCTGGTATTTTCGCAGGATGCAATTCAGAGTATTGCGGTTTACAACAACAACAGTTATCCTTATTTCTGGGATGCAGACAACAACTTTTCAAAAGCGGAAAACATACCACTGGATATCATAAAATTTCATGGCAGCTCGTCACCACAGTGGATTGCAAAGGACGGAACGGTATATTTTGTGCGGGCGATGCGAAACAAAGAAACTTTAGAAAAGATAGGCACAATGGTAATTCTTTTGAAAACCACATTGCTTGATGATGTGCTTAAAGATGATAGCAACATAGAAAAAATTATGCTGATTTCCGACAACGGAGTGAATCTGTCTTCACAAAACTCAAAAAACTGCAAATATGTATTCAGATATAATGATGTTATGGACAAAATTTCAGAGAAGACCGGCTACTATATCGACCGAAAGTATCTGGTGAATTTTACGACTTTGGACGGCGTCGACTGGAGCTTACTTATAGTTACACCGCTGAACAAAATGTATAGGTCTATAAACATAGCTTTGACAATCGTGTTTTTTGTGGGAATTTTTGTGTTTTTGTTTAACTTTGCGGCAAACCAGCTGTTGGTAAAAAGCATAGTAAATCCGATAAACCAGCTTAACGGATACATGGTGGAATTTGAAAAGCTTGGCAAGACAGAATTTGCGAAGACCGATAGAAAAGACGAAATCGGCTATCTTCTGAATCGCTTTAATGAAATGACACATGAAATAACAAAGCTTATAAACACGCTGTATGTTGAAAAAATTCAGCGCAAAAATGCACAGATAAAAGTGCTGCAATCGCAAATAAATCCGCATTTTATTTATAATACCCTGGAAACCATAAACTGGATGGCACAACTTAACGGAATAAACGAGGTAAGTGATATGATAACCGATTTGGCATCTCTAATGGAGGCAAATGCGGGGAAAAATCATTCTATAGTTACGATAGAAGAAGAACTTGGATATGTAAAAAAATACTGTAATATCATGAAATACAGATACCATGATACAGTTGAATTCAGGTTCAATATAGAAGAAGATTGCAAAAAAATAAGAATTCCGTGTATGATACTTCAGCCTTTGGTTGAAAATGCAATTTCACATGGAATAGGAAAATCCGACCGAAACGGAATTGTTCTGGTGCAAATTGCGCGTGTGGATAATTTGCCTGACGGAAATATTTTAATACAGGTTGTGGACAATGGTTCTGGAATTGACGAGGAAACGATTGCGGAACTGAATGAAAAAATGCAGGAGGAATTTGAGATAGAAAAGGAAGAAGGCACATCTATAGGTCTTGTCAATACATCCAGGAGGATTAGGTTGTTTTATGGAGAAAAATACGGTATTTCCATTTCTAGCAAAGAAGGATGCTATTGCTGTGTAAAATGCTATATTTCAGACAAACTTTAAAAGAGGTGAAAACTATGTACAAGGTGCTTTTGGTAGACGATGAAAATATTATACTTGAGGGCTTAAGCAGAATGATTGACTGGGGTGGCTTCGGTTGTGAAATTTGTGCGAAAGCACATAGCGTGGAAGAGGGGATTGAATTTATTAAGACACTTCATCCTGATATAATTTTTACTGATATTATGATGAAGCATATGACAGGACTTGAGATGCTGGACCAAGTATACGAGTATATCAAAAATGCATATGTTGTAATAATCACCGGTTATCGTGATTTTGAATATGCGCAGAAAGCAATTTCTCTCGGTGTATCCGACTTTGTGTTGAAGCCTACCAAGCTTTCGCAGCTTAATGAGATTGTCGAAAAGGCCGTAAACAAGCTGAACCACACAAAAACGTTGGAAAAGGAGGTAAACGAGCTGAAACAGGAGTTGCAGAACACAAAGCAGGAGCTTACGGAAAATGCAGTATCAAATTTGATTATTTCCGACATAGACAGCTTTGATACCACAGGAACATACAGTGTCTTAAGCAAACTGAAATTCAGCAGATTTTTCATCTGGACAACAAGTATTCCGTATTCCGAAATAAGCAAAAACTCAAATGTCGAAGAATGTGTAAAAAGAATTCTGTTCACCATTTTTCCGGAGAATATAAAAAATTTCCGCCTTAATTCGACTATTGACGGTGATCTGGCGGGATTGGCAATTTTGACAGAGGATAGCGATAAATCGGAGATTAAGCTTTATGAAATTATGAAAAAGGTGTGCAGTTTATTAAAGGAAGTATATTCTTCGGAGGTTTACATGGGAATAAGCACATTTGGCAGTGACATTCATGAAATACGAAATAAATATCTCGAGAGCCATCAGGCGTTGGAACATAGGTACTATATGCAAAATGACAATATATTTTTTTACAGTGACCTTCCGGATATTCTCCCGCAATTTGGAGATGGGGATTCTGAATATTGCATATCTTTGATTGATTCTATACTGACCGGCAATATAGAAACTCTGAATTCATGTTGGGAAAAGGTTAACGCGCATCTAGAAAGCATTGGAAAACTGAGAGAAGTAAAGAATTTTGTAATAAATACTATTCTAAAAATATATGATGCTTACAAGGCGATTTCAAAAAACACATCATTCCCGAATAACAGCGAATCAATAAGCAAAATGGTCAACAGATGTGCCACACGCGGAGAATGTATAGATTTTCTGCATGAGATATGCTGTACAATGAGTCAAAACGTATACAACTATAACAATGGACAGATTAAGTCTAAAATCAGCAAAGCAATCGATTTCATAAAAGAAAGATACAATGAGCAAATAACGCGAAACGACATTGCGGAATATATAAATGTAAGTCCAAACTATGTCAGCGCACTGTTCAAAAAGGAACTTAACAAGACACTGGTTGAATTTATAAACCAAACCAGAATCGAAAATGCAAAAAGAATGCTTCGCGAAACCGATGACAAGATTTATAAGATAGCGGACGATGTCGGATTTACTGATGTTTATTACTTTTCTAAAACATTTAAAACAGTCACGGGCTATACGCCAAGTGAATGGCGGCTTGGAAAATAATCCAAGTCGCTTTTTTAGTATGAATGAAATATCAATAATCTGTGTTGAAAGTCCGCCGTGGGAGGTGTATATACCGACATAAAAAGCGATGTGAGAGTTTCACATGGTCAGATGCGGGAGAGAAAAACAAATAGCGAAATTGTATTGAATAATAAGAATCAATGCGGGAATAAGGAGTTTGAGAAAATACTTCTGAATAGGCTCAATGAAAAATAGGCTCAAAAAATAGAGTAGTGTGTCCTCCCAGAAAAAATAGACAGTAAAAAGCTTCAAAAAACGGAATGAATCGTAATAATTCTTTTGGTTTTTAAGAAGTGGTCGCATTTATTCCACGGTTTGCTTGACAATGAGCCTCTGCCGATGTGATGATGAGGCGAAAGAACGAAGCAGCCCCAAGGGCGGTTCGCCCCGGCAGAAGCCTATCATATCGGCTCCTCATTTCAAGCAACGCATCTACCATAAACGCTCAGCAGCTGCTCGTATGCAAGCGGAGACAGCCAATTAAGCGCCGATTGAGGCCGTACGGCATTGTAATATGCCTCGATATATGAAAATATATCAGCTTGCGCTTCAGCTCTTGTTCTATAGTGCTTATG
>JAQXIJ010000023.1 GCA_029007725.1 Bacillota bacterium
GGCTTTGAATGCCTCATCATAGCGAGGTGGTATTGTTCCTTTTTTGATTGACATAAAAATTCCTCCTGTGATTTTGGATTTGTTTGTGTCCATTCCATTATATCACTCTTTTTTCTGTCCATCAAATCTGGGAAGGTGGCAGATGCGGTACTTCAGAATAAGCCGACAGTTTTTGAAGAACGCGTGAAGAAACTTATTGAATTACAGTCAAAGGAATTCGTGGAGAAAATTATAAATTCATTGCGCAAAAGAAAAATTGATTTAAGGACAAGTCATGCTATATTTGTAGGCGGCGGTTCTCTGCTCTTATCCAAATACATAGTTGCATCAGACAAAATCGCAAGTCCTGACATAATCGACAACTTGACAGCTAACGCAATTGGATATGAGTCATTATTAAGAAATGAATTAGAGCGTAGAAGGTGATTCTGATGGTAAATAAAAAAACGCCTGAAAGGTTTTGCATCCGGTTTAACCTTTCTAATCCGGAACATCTTGAGGTTGTCAACATTCTTTCGAACAAAGGCAGAAATGCTGCAAGTTACATAAGCAACATTTGTACCACTTCGCCGCGGGTGGCGAATCCCTCTTCTGCCGCCATTCCCGTAATCGGTACTGCAGATATTATCAACAGTCCGGCAAGCAGTAACGCGCTTATTTTTTTCATATTCATTGCTATCCTTCCTTTCTGAACTTCATACCGGCAAATTATCTGCTTCACAAGATTGTGATCAGCGTCCATACATATACCAGTCCTGTGTTAAACCTTTTCGCTGTTATGCATTCGAATCATTTCGTCCCGTATCTCGTTGTATTTTTTAACCGGAACAGGTATCTGTTCGCCGTTTTTCATGGTAACTGTATACCGTTCCAACTTAGACATAAAATCGGTGTTTATCGCATAGCTACGGTGGACTTTCAAAAACTTATTATCCGTCAACTCCATAAACTCGGTTATATTCATCTTTACATCAATTTGTTCATTGGTCATTACAATTGACAAATCATTTCGCTGGGCTTTTACATACATTATTTCGGATAAATATATAAAACGAACTGCACCGTTTACGTCCGTTATAGTGATAAGACTTCCAAAAAATCTTTTCTTGAAATTTTCTTCAAGGTATCTGTTTGCCATATATCCTATAGTATTGACAAATCGTTCGCCCCGTGCAACCTTTAATTCGCCCATGGGGTTGGATACATGAATGTGCATAATCTTGTACGCATTGTCTTTTATTTCCCATACAAAGGTACACCTTTGCTGTGCCTGCAAAAAATAGTCGTTGGTTTCATCCGTTGTAACAAAATATCTCCCTATCACGCTGCAGGCTTTTTTACTGCTTTGCGCCACATAAAATTCCTGATTAAGCAGATGACAGGAACGAAGATGCAGACGAAGTTCAGCGAAATTTTGCTTCACATCTTCGAGTCCTCTGATAAATTCATTTTGCTCCGCACCTATCCATGTGACCTTTTCATCACAGTAGCTCAGCATAAAATCCAAATCCAGCCGCCAGTAATGCTCCCAACATTGCTGCGTCAAACGAACGAGCTCCGCTTCCTGATTTTTTGTCATATAATCACTCCATTCCTGTCATTAACAGACCTATGCAAACATCATTCTTCTTTAAATTATATTATACAACATTTTTATAAATGTCAATAATTCTGGACGAATGACCATATAAACATACGAAATCTTTAATTCCTAACATTTTGAAGGTTTTTAGTAAAAACTAAATAATGCCTACTGAATAATTGCCATTTCCGAAACATTATAAATTTTTAGCAGTTTTTGAAACCATGATAAAAAAAATCGTAAAAAGAACCTTTCGATTTTTCGTAGGTTCAGTAGTAATACGGACATAGCACGACAATGACAAGTCATTTCATTCGGTCTTGTCACAGTAAGTCCAACTCCGCATTTGCATTTGGCAAGGCTGAATTTGCGCTCAACCTCTACTCGCGTTGCGTCATCAATGTAACAGACGGCGGCATATCTTGTATTTATTCTCTACATAATCATATCAAGGATATCCGTTTTAAAATGGTGGTATGACTATGCGGGCAGATATGCCATGCCAAATTTAGAATAGCCAAAATAGAATATCATCGTTTGCGTTTCACTAAGTATCACTAGACTCAGTATAATTATATTTATTATTATTTATCTTATTTACATTAGTGCCTGTATCATCGACTTCCTGAGGTCTAATATTCTTGTACCTTATGGCTACAAAAAATCAGGTTATGCGTAAAAATGAATTAACCAAGTTAAAACATACAATCGAAACCGGAAAAAGAAGAATATCCGAACTTGATTTGATTATTTCACGCATTTACGAGGATAATGTTTTAGGCAAAATAAGTGATGAAAGATATTATCGTATGGCTTCTATGTATGAAACCGAACAAAAAGAACTTATAAAAACCATATCCAGCAGCGAAAAAGAATTGGAAAAAGCTGAACAGCAAAATATTGATATGCGACTTCTGCTAAAAACATTACGGGAACTTACTGATTTCAAAGAGCTTACGCCAACAATAGTAAATTCTCTCATACAAAGGATAGAAGTCCACAATAACGACAAATATGACTGGCATTGTCATGTGAAAGTTGATATTTATTTTACCGCCGTTGGAATGATTGATATTCCTGATGAAAAAGAAATATTGGATATACTAAATAAAATCTAAGATAATTCACAGATGTACAAGGTTGGATAACAAGGAAAATGGAGTAGCTCCTTGATTTTGGAACTACTCCATAAAAAACTTCCTTATGTGGCGTTAGCTAAAGGCCGTCCCTTTTTTGCGCTCCCTGTGTATTTAAACTCGTTTAACTATCTTATCTGTGCCCATGTACGGAACAAGAATGTCCGGAACGGTTACAGTACCGTCAGCGTTCTGATAGTTTTCAAGAATTGCTGCAACAGTTCTGCCGACTGCAAGCCCCGAGCCATTCAGTGTGTGGACAAATTGCGCCTTGTCCTTTGGTGAATCCTTGAATCTTATGTTTGCGCGGCGCGCCTGATAGTCCTCGAAGTTAGAGCAGGATGAAATTTCGACATATCTTCCGTAGCTTGGCATCCAGACCTCTATGTCGTATGTGCAGGCGGAAGAGAAGCCCAAGTCACCGGTAGACAGGCAGACTACTCTGTACGGAATTTTGAGCCCCTGCAAAAGTTTTTCTGCATCATTAGTCAATGATTCAAGCTCGTCATATGAATTTTCCGGCCTTGCAAACTTAACAAGCTCAACCTTGTTAAACTGATGCTGACGAATAAGACCTCTTGTGTCACGTCCGGCAGAACCTGCTTCTGCTCTGAAACACGCCGAATAAGCACAATATTTAATGGGAAGCTTTGTTCCGTCAAGAATTTCGTCGCGGTGCAGATTGGTTACGGGGACCTCGGCTGTAGGAATAAGAAAATAGCCATTGTTTGCAACTTTAAACGCGTCTTCTTCAAATTTCGGAAGTTGACCTGTGCCGGTCATTGACGCTCTGTTTACCATATATGGCGGAAAAATTTCGGTGTAGCCGGACTGCTCTGTGTGGGTATTTAAAAAATATTGAATAACGCTTCTTTCGAGCCTTGCACCCTGACCCTTATATACGGTAAATCTTGTGCCGGAAATCTTTGCGCCGCGATCAAAATCGAGAATATCGAGGTCGGTACCGATATCCCAGTGAGCCTTTGCTTCGAAGTCAAATTCGCGCGGAGTTGACCACTTTCTGAGCTCTCTGTTTTCGGTGTCGTCCTTACCGATTGGGCATTTTGCATTAGGTATATTCGGGATTTTGAGCATAAACATTCTCAGATCTTCGTCAATTTTTGAAACTTTTGAATCAAGCTCCTTGATTTCTCCGGACAGTTCCTTCATTTCGGCAAAAATTTGGTCTGTGTTCTCGCCTGCTTTTTTCATTTTAGGAATCTGCTTTGTAATTTCATTCTGCTTTGCTTTCATCTGCTCAACTTCTGCCAAAATCTCACGGCGCTGCGCATCCATCTCGATTGCAGGTGTGATGTCAAGATCGTTATTTCTTTTTTTCAGAGCTTCTCTGATTTTATCCGGTTCGGTTCTTAATATTTTGATGTCTAACATAATTATCTCCATTCCGCCTTTTGGGCTGATTTTATCAGTAAATTTAATTAAATTTTAAAATATTATATAATTGCTTCTAAGTGATCCAATTTTGTCGATAGTACTTAGAAATACACATTACTGCGATTTTTTAACTAAGATATCATAAAAGGTTTTCTGCGACTGTGACAAATCTTCGGAGTAAATACTCTGCAAATCCTCGCGCGCACCCTTTTTGTCACCGTCGTAGAGTTTTTTATAGATTGCAAGAAGAGCTTCGTTTGCGGAAGCTTCCTTTGAAAGGCGCTCGTTTTCGGAAGTGAGCTGTGTATTTTCTGCTTTGAGCTCGGTATTTTGGTTTTTTAGACTTTTGTTAAGTTCTACAAGCTGCATATTTTCCTCGCTGACCTGCGCTGCCTTTTCAGAAAGTCCGACTTTTTCGGTTTCCACTTCACTGACCTTTGATTTGTCAAGGTGTGTCTGCGCAAAAAATGCAAGTATAATCATTATGATTGCTACTAAAAATATGAGTGCCGTGTACAAAAAGAGTGAGCGTTCATCAGTAGGTTTGTGTTTTTCTTTGTTATTTTCTGCCGTCATTTTTTACCTCCGGTTTATCAGATCAAGAAGTCGTTCAAGATCGGAACTTCCATAGTATTCAATTTCAATTTTGCCCTTTTTGCTGTTGCCTGAAAGCTTGACTTTTGTGCCGAGATACTGCTCGAGGTCCTTTGAAATACGGTCAAGCTCGATTTTATAAGCAGAAAGCTGCTTTTTTTCAGGTTTCGGCTTGGGTGAGGTCATAAGCTCCTTTGCCAAAAGCTCCGCCTGCCGAACGTTGAGTCCGTCTTCGATTATGCGGTTTACGAAAAAGTCGCGCACCGCGCCTGCCGGAACCGAAAGTGCACAGCGAGCATGACCTTCAGTGATTTCGCCGGAGATGAGCTTTTGCTGGATGTTCTCATCTAGGGCCAAAAGACGTACTGAATTTGCTATGGCACTGCGGCTTTTTCCAAGACGGGCGCTGATTTCCTCCTGTGTCAGATGGTATTCGTCAATTAGAGAACGATAACCCTGCGCCTCTTCAATTGGATTAAGGTCTTCGCGCTGTAAATTTTCAATCAGGGCAATTTCGGTAACTGCAAGGCTGCTGTAATCACGAACAAGCACCGGAATTTTTTTAAGTCCTGCTTTTTTTGCTGCTCGCCAGCGTCTTTCTCCGGCGACAATTACGTACATATCATCGCTTTTTGTTACAATAATAGGTTGAATTATACCGTGTTCTTTAATAGAATCTGACAAAATTTGTAATTTTTCTTCGTCAAAGGTTTTTCGAGGCTGATTTTTATTTGGTATAACGTCAGTAAGCTTTACTTCGATTACACCATGACTCGCATCTTCTTCGGCAAACAGCGCGTCAAGTCCTTTTCCGAGGCCTTTTTTTGCCATTTTATCACTCCTTGTTATTCTTTATTATATCACGCGCAAGCGCAAAATAAGCGTCGGCGCCTTTTGATGTAATATCATATTTTATAATTGGCTGACCGTAGCTGGGAGCTTCAGAAAGCCGGACGTTGCGCGGAATTGGCGTTGCGAACACTTTGTCAGGAAAATGTTTTTTTACTTCGTCTAAAACTTGCTGTGACAGGTTTGTACGCAAATCAAACATCGTCGCAACAATTCCCTCTATCTCAAGATTTTTGTTGAGCGATTTTTTTATGGATTTGATTGAGGTTATCAGCTGCGAAAGCCCCTCAAGTGCGTAATATTCGCACTGAATTGGTATTAAAAGGCTGTCGCTTGCGGTCATTATGTTAATAGTAAGCATGCCGAGCGCCGGCGGCGAATCGATTATAATAAAATTAAAATCATCGCGTACATGGGATAGAATCTTTTCTATAAAATGTTCACGGTCCTTTTGCGAAGCAAGCTCAATTTCAGCAGCTGAAAGTTCCGGAAGCGAAGGCAGAAGTGAAAGACCGCGACAGCTTGTACGGATAATCGCCTGTTTTACTAAACTTGAATCGGCAAGACAGTCATAGAGAGAGTACACTACATCATCCTTGCTGACACCGAGCCCTGATGTGGCATTTCCCTGTGGGTCGCTGTCGACAACGAGAACGGTCTTGCCCTTATATGCAAGGCAGGCAGCCAAATTTACAGCAGTTGTGGTTTTGCCAACACCGCCCTTTTGATTTATAATAGCAATTATTTTTCCCATTTGTTGCAATCCTTTACTAATTTTATATTTATATTATAACATAAAAATTGAAAAAGTAAATGTTTCACATGAAACATTTTAAAAAACATGAATAATTTTTTAAAAATAAGGCAAAAATTAGAAAAACAGGAGAAATAATTATGAACACAAAAAAACTGTTTCAAAAATTTATAGGCTACAGACCTGCACAAACGGATTTGCCCTTTAAAATAACCAAGGAGACCGACAAGCCAATATATGACGTGCGAGAGGACAAACCGCCGGAGCCAACGCCGAAGGTGTTTTCAGAAATAGAAGCTAACATGAATTATATAAAGGTGAGGTTTGACGTGCCGAAAAACAACGATGTCGTGCTGCGCGATATTTGCTTAAACGGTGGTACAAAGGCATTTATAGTTTTTTATGACGGCATGTGCGATGGCACAAGTATAAACGACGGTGTAATAAAAGCGCTACTTGAACTGCCTGTGTTTAACGGCATTGACAAGCGGTACAGCTCGGATATGATACTTGAAAAGCTGCTGGTGCACAATCAGATTCAGATGACAGATGATTTCGACAGTCTTATTGACGATGTCAACTTCGGATGTTGTGCGCTGTTCGTGGACGGAATAAACCAGGGCTATTCGATTGATGTAAAGGACTGGCCGCACCGCAGCGTCGAAAAACCGGAAACTGAGCAGTCAATCTACGGTCCGCAGGAGGCTTTTGCCGAAATGCTGCGCGGGAATTCTGCACAGGTACGCAAAATTTTAAAAACAGAAAAGCTTATTTGCGAAAAAACGGTTTTAGGAAACATTTCAAAAACACGCGGGGTTATAATGTACATTTCCGATATCGCCAACAAAGATCTGGTGGACGAGGTAAGGCGAAGATTAGACGGAATATCTATGGATTTTGTGATTTCGGTAGAGGAAGTTGCGCTTATGATGGAGGAAAACCCATACATGATTACGGGGCATATTCTTGCGACCGAGCGACCTGACAGGGTTGCAAGGGCGCTTTCGGAGGGCAGAGTCGCGCTTATTTTAAACGGAAGTCCGCGCGCTCTTATTTTTCCTTCCAATATATATGAAATGACTCATGTCGCTTCAGATGCATATATGCGTGTTGATTTTGCAAATTTGTCGCGGATGATAAGGATGGCGGCAATGGCAATATCGGTGCTGCTGCCCGGACTTTTTCTGGCGATAACAATGTTTCATCAGGAAATGCTGCCGACTTATCTTTTGTACGCAATCAGTGCGTCAAGGCAAAATGTGCCTTTCCCGAGCGTTGTTGAACTGCTTTTAATGGATTTTTCTTTTGAAATGATACGCGAAGCAAGCATAAGGATGCCGGGGCCTATAGGCTCGGTGCTTGGAATTGTCGGCGGTCTGATTCTCGGTCAGGCGGCGGTAAGCGCAAAAATCGTCAGCCCTATAATGATAATAATAATTGCCATTACCGGTATAGGATCATTTGCAACACCGGACTATTCTCTCGGATGGAGTTATAGGATATTAAAATATGTATTTATATTTTTGAGTGCAGCTTTTGGCTTTTTCGGCATTGCGCTCGGAATGTTCATATATTCCATGATGCTTGCATCAAGCAAAAGCTTCGGCATACCGTTTTTGTCACCAATCCCGGGCAACAAGGACTTGAAATCAACGGTGTTTGTTTCACCTATATGGAAAATGGAAAAACGTCCGAGCTATTTGCGACCGAAAAAGGTTCGTAAGGAGGACAAAATAAGCAAAAAATGGAAGATGGGCAAATAATTTTGCAAATGTTTCACGTGAAACAGTGAAAAGAGGGTTCATAAATGAATGAAGTAATCGAAATAAACGAAAAGGAAATGAAGTTTCTTATCACAAATCTGTTGGTGACAAAGGTGCTTTTCACCTTTCCGCGCGGACTTTTTCAAAACTCCGGAAATGCAGCATGGATTCAAGTGATATATATGGGGATGATTGCTTGGCTGATGCTTGAAATATCCTTTTGGCTTTACCGTTTCTCGGGAAAACGATCGGTAATACAGCTGGCCGAGTGTGTTGGCAAAAAACCTTTGAAAATCATCGTATGTCTCATTGTTCTGCTGGTTGTCGGAGTGCACATGACAATCGGAATGCGCGCTTTTTCAGAATCGGTCAAAATAATACTGTTGCCAAAAAGCCGAATTGAATATATTTTGATTTTATTTATAATTACAGTAAGCATCGGCGCTGCTTGCGGAATCAGCGCATTGGCTATGATAAATGCAATGTTTTTTTTGTTCTTTACGGCAGCGGTTACAATACTTGTAATTTCTCTTGTGCCATATTTTAAGCTAAACAACATTTTTCCTGTTTTCGGAACAGATTCAAAACATATTTTTGTAAACGGACTGAATGATTTGTCATTATTTTCTGACGTCTTGACACTAAATTTGCTTATGCCCTATTGTAAAGACATGAATGTTATAAAAAAAGGGGGCAGAAATGCTATTTTTCTTGCAACTGCCATTTCGACTGCTCTAGTGATGGCATACGGATTGTGCTTTCCGTATCCGTCATCAAAGGAGTATATTATGGCGGCATATCAGCTATCGCGAATGGTAAAAGCGGGCGAATATTTTCAGAGATTTGAAGCATTTTTCGAATTTGTGTGGTCACTGACTCAGCTCTTGCATATGTCCATTTATATATGGGTAGTGTGCGATATAATAAAAAATTCCTTCGCTCTGGCAAATTCAAAGCGGCTGATTCCATGCGTTACGGCGACAATTGGCTGGATGGCGTTCTGCACAGGCTCAATAGGCGAAATGCTTACAATGTCAAAGACAATGATACGCTGCACATATCCTATACCATACCTGCTGCCTGTAATAATGTCACTCCTTTATATGGCTGTCAGAAGGCGAAACCCCGAATAAAAAGACTTGACTGTTTCTCTTGACAGTTAAGTGAAGACAAGCAAGACTTTATTTTAAAAACGGATGTTTTATGGCTTTGGCGCATGCCTTTTGAGAGGAAAGGAGTGGTTATAACGATAAAATTAAAAAAGTCAGTGACATATATCCTTGCGGTTTTTGCCTCTATTATGCTGATAAGCGGGTGTTATGACGGTGAAGAACCGGACAGTCTTGCATTTGTGGTGGCAATAGGGGTGGATAAAGCGGAAGAAGAACGTGAGGGCTACAAAATTACTTTTCAGTTTGCCAATCCAACACAAATAAGCGGCGGTGCCAGCGAGGAGGGCGGAAAAACAGGTAAGGAAAGCATAAAAAATATAACTGTACCCGCGCCAAGCATATATTCTGCTATAAATCAAGCAAATCATATGGTAAGCAAAACTTTTACACTGGCGCATACAAAGCTTATTGTATTTTCTGATGAAATTGCAAAAGAAGGGATCGATTGTTTTCTTGAAACGGTCAGCAGGAGCAGTGATATACGCCCAAACACATATTTTGCAGTAAGCAAATGTAGTGCGGTAGAATTTCTCGAGGAAGTAGACCCTGATACCGAGGTTAATCCGGTAAGATATTATACGATGATTTTTGAAAACAATCAGTCGGGATTTGTACCGAAAAATATGTCACAGGATTTTTATTTATACCATGACAGTGAAGAAAAAAGCTGCATAATGCCACTTTGTGATAAGGCAAGCGGCGAAAATACCAATGATTACAGTGATACCGGATATCAATATAAGATGGGCAATTTTGAAGCAGGTAAGGCGCCAACAGGAGGTGATAAGGGTATTCAGGTAATGGGTATGGCGGTTTTTGACAAGGACAAAAAAATTAGTGAAATGAAAGAAATAGAAACAGAAATATATAATATTTTGACCGGCGAATATAAACTCGGATATGTTACCTATTATTATGATAAATCCCCGGATATTCCGATAACGTTGATTCAAACGCAGAAGCGTACTCCTAAAATTCGGGTTAAGACGGACACAAGTAACCCGAAAATTGAAATAGAACTATATATGGAGGCCGATGTTTGCTCCTCGACACCGGATTTTTCACTTGAAAACGATTTACAAAATTTCACAGAACAAATAAAGAAAGAGCTAAAGGAACAAATAGAACAGTTTTTAAATGAAACACAGCGCCTTAATACCGATATAGTAGGCTTTGGTAGTTACGCAAAGAGGAATTTTTGTAATGAAAATGGATTTGAGGATTATAAATGGCGCGAAAGATATTCAAATGCGGAGTTTGATGTAACAATTTGCTATTCAATTCGCAGAACGGGACTGATGATAAGGAGCGGAAAATGATGACAAGCTTTATAGTGCTGGTTATAGCAGGTATAATTTCGTTGCGTACCGCAACCTACGGGATTTGGACGCTTAAATCGCGGAACATAAGCGGAGGCATAGCGGTGCTTGTTATTTCGGCCGGAGAGCTGGCGACGGCTATATACTTTGTTGCAAAGGGCTGACTTCACTTGACAAAATAAAAAATAAAATGTATAATATAGTCAATGAGTAAGTCAGACGGTTGCGGGCATTTCAAGATGTGTGAGGAAAGTCCGGGCTCCAAAGAGCAAGGATGCCGGCTAACGACCGGTGGAGGCGACTCCAAGGACAGTGCAACAGAAAATAAACGCCGCTTGTTGGGCGGTAAGTGTGGAAATGTGAGGCAAGAGCTCACAGGGAAGATGGTAACTGAATTCCCGTGTAAACCCCATCCGGAGCAACACCGACTGTACAATTAAGCTTGCTCGGCGCTGTACGACCGGTGGCTTGAGCGCTGCGGTAACGCAGAGCCACAGATAGATAATCGTCTGATACCGAACCCGGCTTACAGACTTGCTCGTTTATATGAAAAAACAGATGTCCTTTTCGCGGCATCTGTTTTTTAAAATTCGCGGCGCAGGCGGCAGACTGTGCCGAAAATTCTGAGTCTGCTCAAATCCGGTCCCTCAAAAACGCGTGGAGGATACATCGGATTTATAGAATGAAGAATTATTTTATTTTTGCCGTACTCAATTTTTTTGATAACGCCATCACCATCATCGATAAGCACAACGGCATAGCTGCCGTTTTCTACCTCTGCACAGTATTTTATCAGCACAAAGTCACCGTCCTTAAATTCCGGATACATGCTGTCGCCGATGACGAGCAGATAGGCGTACTGCTCGCCCGAGTTAATGTGTGACGATTCTTCAAAAATATACCCTTCAATCTGGTCCGGCGCAGGGATGCCCATACCTGCCGAAACTCTGCCCAAAACCGGTATGGGAACTCCTTGCTTGTTGCTCGGTGACGATAAATACAGATTATCGGGCAGATGATTTTCGGTTTCCCCGATAAGCCAGCTATATGAGGTTTCTAAAGCATATGCAATGGATTTTAAAACCGCAATTTTCGGAGAGGAAATTTTTCCGACCTCGTAGCGCTGAATTGTGGACTTGGTTACGCCCACTCTTTTTGCAATATCCTCAAGAGTCAGGTTAAGTTCTTTTCTCCGTTGCAAAAGTCTCTCTCCGATAACAGTAGTGTTCATGTTATACCTTCCTTTCAACTTACACATATTACCAGTCTATCAGTCTGTCGACATTTTTCAACAAAAATTAATTAGTCTGTCGACATTTTTCGCCTTGTGTTATAAGTATAACATAATTTTTTGCATAATGCAATAGCATAAGTAAAAAAATTTGCATAGTGCTATTGACTTTTTTTGTAAAATATGATATAATTGACACGAAAGTTGCATAAAGCAACTAAAAGTACAAAAAGAGGGAAAAAGGTATTGCAGAACACAGAAGAAATTATGCGGATTTTGGATATGGAAAAAACAGCAGATTATGCCATAGATGCGGAGAAAGAAATTGTATATGAATGTGCGGCGGGATGCGGCGCGGCAGGCGGCAGCGATATGTTTTTTGAAAAAAACGGAATGAAAATTTGCCGTAAGTGCATGACGGAGGAATTTCGGGAGTTTATGTCAGAGGTCTGCCACCAAAATTACGGAAAGTCGCCCTATAGTGACGTTTTGTGCGGAATTGCGGATGATTTAAGCGATGACGATATTACGGTTCATCTGCGCGAATGTTTTCGCCAAGTGCTTTAAAATACAGAAAAACAGTAAAAACTGTATATTTACAGATTTTACTGTTTTTCTGTCAAACTTTACTTCTTTAAACATAGTTTTTTTAGAGGATACTGTTTGCGTGATTTTGGTTATTTGCCTTGTAAATCCTTGTCTATTGCCTCTGCGGCAGCTTTTCCGGCACCCATTGCAAGAATAACCGTTGCTGCACCGGTAACGGCGTCGCCGCCGGCATAAACGTGCGCGCGTGAGGTAAGTCCCGTTGCCTCGTCGGCAATGATTCCTCCCCATTTCTGTGTGTTAAGCCCTTTTGTGGTAGATTTGATAAGCGGATTGGGACTTGTGCCAATAGCCATGATAACGCAGTCGACATCAATAACAAATTCGCTGCCCTCTTTTGCTTTCGGACGGCGTCTGCCCGATTCGTCCGGCTCGCCCAGTTCCATTTCAACACACTTGATTCCGCCGACAAATTTATTTTCGTCCGCCAGAATTTCAACCGGATTGTTAAGCAGTTTAAAAACAATTCCCTCTTCCTTTGCGTGTTCAACTTCTTCTTTACGAGCAGGCAGTTCTTCTTCGCTGCGGCGGTAAACTATATAAACCTCCTCGGCACCAAGGCGCTTTGCACATCTTGCGGCGTCCATAGCAACATTTCCACCGCCGACAACAGCAACCTTTTTGCTGTTTTTGATAGGCGTTTTTGCTTCGTCTTTGTATGCTTTCATCAGATTTACGCGGGTTAAAAATTCATTTGCCGAATAAACTCCCTTTAAGTTTTCGCCAGGGATTCCCATAAATCTCGGCAAGCCTGCGCCCGAGCCGATATAAACCGCCTCGAAGCCCTGCTCAAACAGCTCATCTATAGATAGAACCTTTCCTATAACCATGTTGGTTTCTATTTTTACACCCAAATCCTTGAGGGTGTCAATTTCCTTTTGAACAATAGCCTTAGGCAGTCTGAACTCCGGAATACCGTAAACTAAAACGCCTCCGGCAAGGTGCAGAGCCTCGAAAACAGTAACGTCATAACCTTTTTTTGCAAGGTCGCCGGCACAGGTCAGTCCCGATGGACCCGAGCCGATAATCGCTACTTTGTGACCGTTTGGTTCGGGCTTTGTGATCTTTTCAGCGGCAAGAGCATTGTGATGATCGGCAACAAAACGCTCAAGTCTGCCTATTCCCACGCTTTCACCCTTGATTCCGCGTACACATTTGCCCTCACACTGCGATTCCTGTGGACAAACTCTGCCGCAGACGGCAGGAAGCGAGCTGGATTCGGAGATGATTCTGTAAGCTTCTTCAAAATTGCCCTCGGAAACTTCTTTTATAAAATCCGGAATGTGAATTTTTACGGGACAGCCCGAAACACATGGTTTGTTTTTGCAGTTTAAGCAGCGCTTTGCCTCGTCAATTGCAGTTTCTTCGGAATAACCCAGAGCTACCTCAAGAAAATTCTTGTTGCGCACGTCAGGTGCCTGGGAAGGCATGGGGTTTTTGTTAGGTGACATATTAGGCATTTTATTTTACCTCCTTGTACAGATTACAGATTGCCTCGTGAGCCTTTCTTTCAAACGGCTTATACATGGAGGAACGCTCAATAGCTTCGTCAAAATCCACCTTGTGACCGTCAAAATCCGGACCGTCGACGCAGGCAAACTTAACCTGTTCGTCAACAGTGAGGCGGCATCCGCCGCACATACCGGTTCCGTCAATCATAATCGGATTCATGCTGACAACGGTCTTTATATCGTACTGCTTAGTCAGCTGACAGACAAATTTCATCATAATCAGCGGTCCGATAACAATAACCTCGTCGTACTTGTTTCCGGCTTCAATAAGCTCCTTTAAGGCGTCGGTAACAAGCCCCTTTTTGCCATGAGAACCATCATCGGTCATAACAACAAGCTTATTGGAAACGGCGCTAAAATCCTCCTCAAGTATAACCAAATCATTGCTCCTAAAACCAACAACCGAATGAACTTCGGCACCTAGTCCATGCAGCTTTTTCGCAATCGGATATGCAATTGCGCAGCCAACGCCGCCGCCGACAACCGCAACCTTTTTTAGTCCTTCGCAGTGGCTTGCGACGCCAAGCGGTCCGACAAAGTCGGAAATATATTCTCCCTCACTTTTGTGATTAAGATCTTCGGTTGTTGCGCCGACAATCTGAAAAATAATTGTCACTGTTCCGCGGTCACGGTCAAAATCGGCAATTGTCAGCGGTATTCTTTCGCCGTCATCGGTAACCCTAAGAATGATGAACTGACCCGGCTCGGCCTTTTTTGCTATATGCGGAGCCAGAATTTCCATTTTTGTAACAGTAGGATTCAAATTTGTTTTTTTTATAATTCTATACATTACAAACTCCTTTCGCAGCTTAACAACTATTCAAATTAATTATAATGTTTTTTTTTTTAAATGTCAATTTAAAAAAACTGGTATAAGTATAAATAAGCAAAAAAATCGCATAATATTGGTAGATATAGTATAAATAATGTCAGAAAGGAAAACGCAGATGAAAGAATTTACCTATAAAATATGCGATGAGCTTGGAATCCACGCACGTCCGGCGGGACTTGCGGTAAAGGAAGCCGGAAAATTTAAGTCGAAAATTACAATATATAAGGACGAAAAGCAAGCGGACATGAAGCGGCTTTTTGCGGTGATGGGGCTTTCGGTAAAGCAGGGCGACACCGTTCGCGTGACGATTGATGGCGAAGACGAGGAGCAGGCGCTTGTTTCGATAGAGGGATTTTTCAGGAACAATTTATAGGAAGTGAAACGATGATAGAACTAAGCGGAAGATCCGTCTGCGGCGGTGTAACATTTGGAAAAATAAGCATTTTCAGCCGAAATGGGCGGACGGTAAAGCGCACGCATATACAAAGCGCTGAGGAGGAAATCGGGCGCTTTTTGTCGGCGCGCGACAGCGCGGTTTCGGAGCTTGAGGTCTTGTACGAAAAGGCACGCGTAGAAATCGGCGAGGCACAGGCGCAAATTTTTGCGATTCATCAAATGATGCTAGAGGACGAGGACTATAACGATTCGGTAAAAAACATAATTTCGGCGCAGATGGTTAATGCCGAAACGGCAGTTCTTGCGACATCAGACAATTTTGCGCGGATGTTTTCAGAAACAGAGGATGCCTATATGCAGGAGCGTGCCGCCGATGTCAAGGACGTTTCGGACAGGGTGATAAACATTCTTTCGGGCGGAGGCGAAACAAAAATCGTAACAGAACAGACCATAATTGTCGCCGATGACCTTGCACCGAGTGAAACTATTCAGATGGACAAAGAAAAAATTCTTGCGTTTGTTATGGAAAACGGTAGCAGCACGTCGCATACGGCGATTTTGGCGCGTTCGATGAATATTCCGGCACTTATCGGAACAAAGGGTGTGCTTAATCCTGAATTTAACGGAAAAGCCGCCGCTGTAGACGGCTACAACGGAAAAATTTATATTGAGCCGGACGAAAAAACCGCAGAGATGCTGAAAAAAAAGAAGCAGGAAAAAGAACTGCAGCGCGAGCTTTTGAAAAAACTCAAGGATAAACCGACGGTAACAAAGAGAGGCAGAAAAATAAATTTGTACGCAAACATCGGGACACCGGAGGATTTGGGCAGTGTGCTGCTGAATGATGCTGAGGGAATCGGACTTTTCCGAAGCGAATTTTTGTATCTTAAAAGCGATGATTTTCCGAGTGAGGACGTGCAGTTTCAGGCATACCGCAGAGTGGCGGAGGCTATGGGAGACAAACCTGTGATAATACGTACATTGGATATAGGCGCGGATAAAAAAATAGGATATTTTAATATTGCAGAGGAGGAAAATCCGGCAATGGGAATGCGTGCAATACGCATCTGTCTTGAACGCCCGACAATTTTCAAAACACAGCTTCGGGCAATTCTGCGCGCGTCGGCATTCGGAAATATTATGATAATGCTGCCCATGATAACCTCAGTGGATGAGGTAGAGCGGTCGAAGACACTGATTGACGAGGTAAAGTCGGAGCTTGAAAACAGCGGAATTCCATATAATCGCAGCATAGAAGTAGGAATAATGATTGAAACTCCGGCGGCGGCGGTAATATCGGATTTGCTGGCGGAAAAGGTCGATTTTTTTTCGATAGGCACAAACGATTTAACACAGTATGTGCTTGCAATGGACAGGCAGAACAGCGGAATTTCTGCCATGCTCGACACGCACCATGAGGCGATTTTGCGACTGATAAAAACGGTGGTCGACAATTCTCACAAAAAGGGGATTTGGACGGGAATCTGCGGTGAGTTGGGCGCGGATATTGAGCTTTTGCCGAGATTTATCGAACTCGGCATAGACGAGCTGTCGGTAAGCCCGTCGAGGATACTTGAAATACGCAGCGCGGTGAGAGAATCGGAATAAAGGAGAGAGAAATATGTTTTTTAAATCAAAGGAAAATCCGAAAATTTATGCAGTGCAGGACGGCGACAGCGTCAGCCTTGACATGGTGCCTGATCAGGTTTTTGCGGAAAAAATGCTCGGCGACGGAGTAGCAATAATCCCGCGCAGCAACAAAGTGAAATCGCCGGTAAACGGCAGGATTGTGCAGGTTTTTGACACGCGACACGCCTATTCCATAGAAACCGACGATGGACTTGAGGTGCTTGTGCATATTGGTATAAACACTGTAGAATTGAAAGGTGAGGGATTTGAGCCTAAAGTAAAGGACGGCGACAGAATAAAGGTCGGTGACGTTTTGTGCGAGGCGGACCTTGACCTTATGATAAAAAAAGGCTACGAGATTTATACGCCCGTGATTATAACAAATATGGATGCGGTGAAGACTATTAAAACCTTCAGCGGTAATGTTATCGGAGGCGAAACGCCGGTTATTGAATATAAAAAAGCGTAAAAAGGGAGGAAAAGCACTGTGAAGGGATTTGCAATGAAAAAAATTGGCGAAACAGGCTGGGTCGAAAAGCCTATTCCGAAATTGGGACCGCTTGATGCGCTTGTGCGCCCAACGGCTGTTTCGCCGTGTACGTCCGATGTGCATACGGTTTGGGCAGGCGCAATCGGCGACAGGCATGACATGATTCTCGGACACGAGGCGGTCGGAATTGTAGAAGATGTCGGAGAGCTTGTGCATGATTTTAAACCGGGAGACAGGGTGGTTGTTCCGGCGATTACACCGGACTGGGGCTCACTTGAGGCTCAGGGTGGGTTTGCAATGCATTCTGGCGGAATGCTTGCCGGCTGGAAGTTTTCCAATTTTAAGGACGGAGTTTTTACTGAGTTTTTCCATGTGAATGACGCCGACGCCAATATGGCGCATTTGCCCGATTCAATTGATGACGCGTCGGCAGTTATGCTTTGCGATATGATGCCGACAGGATTTCATGGTGCGGAACTTGCAGATGTGGAATTCGGCGACAGTGTTCTGGTTATAGGTATAGGTCCGGTCGGACTTATGGCAATAGCCGGTGCTGGACTGAAGGGTGCATCGCGGATTTTTGCAGTCGGTTCAAGACCAAAATGCATCGAGATTGCAAAAGAATACGGCGCAGAGCAGATTATAAACTATAAAAACGGCGAAATCAGCGAGCAGGTACTGCGGCTGACCGAGGGAAAGGGTGTCGACCGCGTTATTGTTGCGGGCGGCAATAATGACACCTTTATACCGGCAGTTAAGGCATTGAAGCCCGGAGGCGTAATAGGTAACGTGAATTATTTGGGTGAGGGCGAGTTTGTGAGAATTCCGCGCACGGAATGGGGCTGCGGCATGGCGCATAAACAGATTCATTCCGGACTTATGCCGGGCGGAAGGCTACGCATGGAAAAGCTTATGTCATTGATTGAAGCCGGCAGAATCGACCCATCAAAAATAGTTACGCACAGATTTTGCGGCTTTGAAAAAATAGAGGACGCACTGATGCTGATGAAAAACAAGCCCGCCGACCTAATAAAGCCGGTGGTGTTTATAAAATAACAAAAAAGCAGATATCGAAAAAACATAGTATGTGAAAAAGGCATATATTTAATAAAAGAACCTGCGGATTTGCAGGTTCTTTTCGCATTATGGAAAGCTGCATTGCACATTTATGCGCACTATTTGTGCGAAAAAGGAGCCTTGGCCGAGCGGAAAGCAGGGTTCGTGACTCCCTTTGATATAATTTTATTTTACGATAACGCTTTCACCGGTCATTTCCGCAGGTTTTTCTAGGTTCATAAGGTCAAGCATTGTCGGAGCAAGGTCACAGAGCTTGCCCTTTTGTAGATTAAGATCGCCGGCGCCGATTATAATAAGCGGAACGGGGTTGGTTGTGTGCGCGGTAAATACCGCCTTTGTAACAGGGTCGAACATCTTGTCCGCGTTGCCGTGGTCGGCGGTAACCAAAACCTTGCCGCCGTGTGCCAGAATTGCATCGACAACCTTTCCGAGACACTCGTCCACAGCCTCAACCGCCTTCACCGCCGCATCAAAAACGCCGGTGTGACCTACCATATCGCAGTTTGCGAAGTTCAGAATTATGCTGTCATATTTGTCCTCGTTTATAAGCTCTACACATGCATCGGCAACCTTGTATGCACTCATTTCGGGCTGCATATCGTAGGTTGCAACCTTTGGTGAGGGAATCAGTTTTCTGTCCTCTCCGTCATAAACCTGCTCAACACCACCGTTAAAGAAAAATGTAACGTGAGCGTATTTTTCGGTTTCGGCAATTCGAAGCTGCTTAAGTCCATTTTTGGAAATATATTCTCCGAAGGTGTTTTTAAGAGTCTGCGGCTTGAATGCAACGTGAACATTCGGCATTGACGCGTCGTACTGAGTCATGCAGACATAGTAGAGCGGGAAAAATTCGCGTGCGAAGCCGGAAAATTCGCTGTCAACGAAAGTTCGTGTAATTTCCCGTGCACGGTCGGGGCGGAAGTTAAAGCATATGACCGAATCGTTAGCGGAAATTTTGGAAACCGGACTGCCGTTTTCCGTAACAACCATTGGACGGATAAATTCGTCGGTTATCAAAGCCCCGTTTTCGTCCTTTGTTACATAGGATTTTTCAATTGCGGGCATAATATCGTTTACCTGCGCTCCCTCACCTTTTACCATAGCGTTGTAAGCTTTTTCTACTCTGTTCCAGTTGTTGTCACGGTCCATTGCATAGTATCTGCCGCTTACAGTAGCAATTTTGCCGACGCCGAGCGCATCAAGTTTGTCTTGCAGCTGCTTTATAAATTCAACGCCTGAGGTTGGAGAAACGTCACGTCCGTCCATGATTGGGTGAACGTAAACCTTTTTAAGGCCGTTCTTTTTCGCAAGCTCAAGCAGACCAAAAAGGTGCTCTATGTGCGAATGAACTCCGCCGTTTGATAAAAGTCCGACAAAATGCAGTGCAGAATCGTTCTTTTTGCAGTTTTCGACTGCGCCCAAAAGCGCTTCATTTGAGAAAAATTCGCCGTCGTCAATGGATTTTGTAATTCTGGTAAGCTCCTGATAGACCACGCGACCCGCGCCGATATTGGTGTGGCCCACCTCAGAATTTCCCATCTGACCGTCGGGAAGACCGACAGCCATTCCGCTTGCATACAAAATTGTGCTGGGGTAATTTTTAAAATATTTATCAATGTTTGGTTTTTTTGCAGCCTTAATCGCGTTTCCGACAGTTTCTTTGTTAATGCCGAAGCCGTCGAGAATGATAAGGGCAACAGGTTGTTTTGCCATAGGTATTTCCTCCGTTTCGCCGCCAGATGCGGCATAACTACAATTTTTTTGATTTTCTTCCGATGTATATAAACTTTGGATAAGCTCGGTAGCAATGTCAATACTGCAGTTGTGGGTGTCGACCGACAGCCAAAAAGTGATTTCGTGCGAGCCCGGTCCGGCAGTAGAAATCATGCGCTTTACCTACACCGAATTTTATTTCACCGAATTTTCTTTGCCGTTAATGGTGATATTCAGCCCTTTCGGTTCAGGAGCGTATCGGAGCCGCCTGTTGAAGACGTGATATCGGCATAATATGCGTGTCCGACAATTTTGCCACATTTACACCTTTATAGCACAAAAGTGCCGCACATAATAAAATAAGTAGTTTTTTATAAAATCACTTCAAAAAAACACAAGCCGAGGTAAAATGAATATCATATCACCGCGGCTTTTACAAAATGTGTATTTGTCAGAATTTGCGCGGCGGTATTGCGTTATTCTACCGCTTTTGTAATGGCCGCAAAGTCAGCGGCAACCAGTGACGCACCACCGATAAGACCGCCGTCGATGTCGGGTTTTGACATAAGCTCGGCTGCGTTTGAAGGTTTCATGCTGCCGCCGTACTGAATTGTAAATTCGGGCGCACATTTTTCGCAGTAAAGCTCTGCAATAACCTTTCTTATTCCTCCGCAAACCTCTTCTGCCTGGTCGCTGGTAGCGGTTTTGCCTGTGCCGATTGCCCAGATAGGCTCATATGCGATTATAACCTTTTTAGCGTCGGCTGCAGGAATTCCGGCAAAAGCCTTTTTGATCTGGATAGCGATAAGATCCATGGTGATTCCGGCTTCTCTCTGCTCAAGAGTTTCGCCTACGCAAACTATAGGAATAAGACCCTTTTCAAGAGCCTTTTTTGTTTTCAGATTAACTGTTTCGTCAGTTTCGTTGTTGTACTGGCGTCTTTCGGAATGGCCGATGATTACGTACTCAACGCCCATGTCGCGCAGCATATCCGCCGAAACTTCGCCAGTGAATGCACCTTTGTCCTCAAAATGCAGGTTTTCTGCACCGATTTTTACGTGAGAACCCTTTGCGGCTTCGATAGCCGGAGCAAGGCAAACGAAAGGTGTGCAGCAAACAACCTCACACTTTGAACCCTTTGTGGCTTCAACCACTTCCTTAACATAATTATAAGTTTCGCTTGGAAGCTTGTTCATTTTCCAGTTGCCGGCAACTATATATTTACCCATTTTATATCTCTCCTTTTATGTTTACGAAAGGACTGCGGCCGGGCACAAGCGAAACAAAGGCAAAACACACCACGCTTTACAGTCTGCGTAAGATTATGCAAATGCGCCTTGTCTGAACTGCTTTTATGCCAGGACAGTCCACAGAGCGCCGCCCGTGCGGCGCACCGTTTTTTCTTAAAATTATTTATCGTTAAGTGCAGCAATGCCTGGAAGTTCCTTGCCCTCAAGAAATTCCAAAGAAGCGCCGCCGCCGGTTGAAATGTGACTCATCTTGTCGCCCAGACCTGCCTGATTGACAGCTGCAACGCTGTCACCGCCGCCGATGATTGTGGTAGCGTCAATTTCCGACAGAACCTTTGCGATTGCGTTTGTGCCCTGTGCAAAGGTCGGCATTTCAAATACGCCCATAGGTCCGTTCCATACAACAGTTTTTGCTGATTTAAGTGCGTCCGAGAAGAGAGCAATTGTCTTTTCACCGATGTCAAGCCCCTCCCAACCCGGCTCAATCTGTCCTCTGCCGACAGTCTTGTGCGGAGCATCGTTTGAAAATTCCTGTGCAACAACCGTGTCAATTGGAATAAGAAGCTTTACGCCCTTTTCCTCCGCCTTTTTCATCATGTCTTTTGCATAATCAAGGTATTCCGGCTCCAGAAGCGAGTCACCGACTTCTTCACCTAGAGCTTTCATAAAGGTGTAAGCCATGCCACCGCCAATGATCAGGGTATCAACCTTTTCAAGCAGATTGTTTATAACGGAAATCTTTGAAGAAACCTTTGAACCGCCCAGAACGGCAACAAGAGGTCGTACCGGGTTATTTACAGCATTGCCCAAAAATTCTATTTCCTTTTGAATCAGGTAGCCGCATACAGCAACCGGCAGATATTTTGTAACGCCCACGTTTGAACAGTGAGCTCTGTGAGCCGTGCCGAAAGCATCGTTTACAAACACATCTGCAAGTGATGCGAGCTCTTTTGAAAATTCGTCGACATTTTTTGTTTCTTCTGCTCTGTATCTTGTGTTCTCAAGGAGAACAACGTCGCCGTCCTTCATCTCGCTTACGGCCTTTTTTGCGTTTTCACCGACAACGTTTGCGTCAGCAGCAAAAATAACCTCCTTGCCGAGCTTTTCGGAAAGAGCCTTTGCAACCGGAGCGAGAGAAAGCTCGGGTTTCGGTTCGCCCTTGGGTTTGCCCATATGCGAGCAAAGAATAACCTTTGCACCGTTATTGATAAGATATTTGATTGTCGGCAGGGCACCGATGATTCTTGTGTAATCGGTAATGTTCTGCTTGTCATCCAACGGAACGTTGAAGTCGCATCTTACGAGGACTCTTTTCCCTTTGACATCAATATCTTCTACGCTTTTCTTGTTTAACATACCAAGACACCTCTCATTTCAATTTTTCGGGAGTGACCCCACATACTTTTATTGTACCCCAAAAAGCTTTAATTTTCAAGAAAAATATATTAATTTCCAAAAAAATTGTTAAAAATTTATCTTTCCGAGCCACGCAGCGCATAAAACTCCCGCAATATCACCTAAAACGGCGGCAGCGAGAACCCTTTTAGTATATTGTACCTTGGTGCGGCGAAAATATACCATGATGGTATAAAATGTGGTTTCGGTTGAAGCGCATAAAATGCAGGCGGTGCGCGCTGCGGTGCTGCCTGCACCATAGTTTTTTACGACATCGGTCAAAAGGCCGATTGAGCCGCCGCCCGAAAGCGGACGAATCAGAATAAGCGGCAAAATTTCGGACGGGATGCCAACGCGAGAGGTTAGCGGCGCCAAAAGCCGTGCCAAAAGGTCGGCGCCGCCGGATTCGCGCAGCATTGCCGCGGCGGCAAGAATCGCAACCAGTGCCGGAAAAATTGCGGCAACGGTTTTAAGCCCCTCCTCTACACCCTCGATAAAGGTCTGATAAACCGGAACACGGTTTTTAAGCGCCAGTGCAAAAACAATGATGATAAGCAGGGGGATTATGTATGCCATGAACGTTCTCTCCTTTTTGATAAAAATGTTTCGGCGCAGAGTGCGACGGAGAGCGAAACAATCGAACTTATCCATATGCACGGAACTACCGAAAACGGTTCGCGCGAACCGCAGGCGGTGAGGATTCCGATGACGGTTGTAGGCAAAACCTGCAGGCTTGCGGTATTCATCACCGCAAAGCGGCACATTTCGTGGCTGGGGTGCGGCTTTTCACCGTTAAGCTTGTCAAGCTCGGTCATCGCCTTTACTCCTGCGGGGGTTGCGGCGTTTCCCATGCCCAGAATGTTTGCGATTATGTTAAGCGTGATATTGCGACGGTCGTCTACCTTTGGAAAAAGCCGCCGAATCACCGGCGACAAAAGCTTTTCACACGCGCCTGCCGCGCCGCTTTCTTCGGCAACCTTTAAAATTCCCGACCAAAAGCACATTATCCCGGCAAAGGAAAAAAGCACTTCGGCGCTTTGAGCAGCACCGTCAAGTCCGGCGGTAAGCACATCCAACACATTGCTGCCGAAAATTGCCAGCACAAACGAAAAAATTATTATTCCCGACCATATATAATTCATGTAATTATGCCTCCCTTGCGAATTGTAAATTTGTGTAAAAACACGAACTTTTTATTTATATTTTTATTGTTTTCTTGTCCGTATTATGATATAATAAGAGAATAAAAATGCAAGAAATGAAAACGGAGGTAAATGCCGTGAGCTTAGCTGACGATATTTTTATAAAAAACTGCCGCGATATTCTTGAAAACGGAGTAACGGATGACGGCTGCGCGGTACGTCCGCACTGGGAGGACGGCACTCCGGCACATACGATAAGCCTTTTTGGCATAGTTAACCGTTACGATTTAAGCCGCGAGTTTCCGATTATGACTCTGCGCCGCACTTATTGGAAGTCGGCCCTTGACGAGCTTTTGTGGATATGGCAGAAAAAGTCAAACAATATTAAGGATTTAAAAAGCCGAATCTGGGACCAATGGGCAGACGAAAACGGAAGTATAGGCAAGGCATATGGATATCAGCTGGGAATTAAGCATAAATATAAAGAGGGCGAATTTGATCAGGTGGATCGAGTTCTGTACGATTTGAAAAATAACCCGTCCTCGCGCAGAATAATGACCAACATATACAACCATGCCGATTTATCCGAAATGAACCTGTACCCATGCGCATACTCGGTGACCTTCAGTGTAAAAAACGGCAGGCTGAACGCGATTTTAAACCAGCGCAGTAACGATTTTCTGACCGCAAACAACTGGAACGTGGTGCAGTATGCGCTGCTTGTGCATATGTTTGCAAAGGTTTCGGGACTGGTGCCGGGAGAGCTTTTGCACGTGATTGCGGACGCACACATTTATGACCGTCACATTCCGGTGGTCAGGGAGCTTATTGAACGAAAAACCTACCCGGCGCCCCAGCTGACGATGGACGATACCGACGATTTTTATAAATTTACGGCGGACCGTTTTCATCTGGATAAATATAAATACAACCAATTTGATATAAAAATACCGGTTGCGATATGACACGGAGGAAAAGAAATTGAACTTAATTGCGGCAGTTAGTGAAAACTGGGGGATCGGCAAAAACAATAAGCTGCTTTTTAGGATACCGTCAGATATGAAGTTTTTCAGAGAAACAACGGTCGGCGGTGCGGTTATAATGGGCAGAAAAACGCTCGAGAGCTTTCCTGGGGGAAAACCGCTTAGGGACAGAATGAACGTAGTTCTGACGCACAATCCGGATTTTGAGTGCGAGGGCGCGGTTGTGTGCCGCAGCAAGAAGGAAGCAGCAGAGATGGATTTCGGTACACGAGAGGTTTTTGTAATCGGCGGCGAATCGGTGTACCGCCAGATGCTTGACCTTTGCGACACATGCTATATCACAAAGGTTTTTGAAAGGGCGGATGCCGACGCATTTATGGTAAACCTTGATGCGGACGAAGACTGGAGTCTGACGGAGCAGAGTGAAAAAACAGAGGACAACGGACACTTAATCCGGTTTTGCAGATATGAAAGGGTGAAAAGGAAATGAATCTACACAAAATAGCTGACCTGACTGTAGATATGGGATATAAATATGACCGACTGACAAAACAAGCGCAAGCATACAGGATAAGCGAAAAGATTAAGCCGGACATGACGATTTATCTGTCTGACGCCTTTTTGGAGCAGAAGCAGAAGGAAAATCCTCATTTGTCCATCGGCGATTGCGAGTACATATTCACAAGCAGCGTGTTCTATACTGGACTTTTGCGGTTTGGAGGATTCATGCTTCATTCCTCTGCGGTAATAATGGATGGCAAGGCATATATTTTTTCCGCGTCGAGCGGCACGGGCAAATCCACGCATACCGCTCTGTGGCAAAAAGTTTTCGGCAGCGACCGTGTAAAAATCCTTAATGACGATAAGCCCGCGGTGAGAATCATCGGCGACGAGGTTTATGCCTGCGGAACGCCCTGGAGCGGAAAAACTGACCTTAACATAAACGTAAAGGCGCCGATTGCGGGAATCTGCTTTCTGGAACGCAGCGAAAAAAACCGCATAGAGCGAATTTTGGCTAAGGAAGCCATTATGCCGATAATGAATCAGACAATACGTCCGTACGAAAAGAACGATGTCAGCCTTTTGCTTGAGCATCTCGACCGTGTGCTGTCCATGACTCCAATTTATAAAATGGGCTGTAACATGGAGGAAGAAGCGGCGATTATGTCACATAAAAAAATGTCGGACGGAATAAAATAATGTTGCGGAACGTTGGCGGCACACGTTATTTACAAGGTCGGCGTTCCGGCTTGTTTTTATAAAGCGAAAAAAGGAGGCGGCGCTTTGGCAACGGCAGTGATTACGGGCGCAAGTTCGGGAATAGGAGAAAAAATTGCGGAGCTTTTGGCAGAAAAAGGCTACAACCTTGTGCTTGCGGCGCGGCGTGCAGACAGGCTTGCATCGTTCGCGGACAGGCTTGCGGTAAAGACTGAAATTGTCTGCGCCGACCTTTCGGATGCGGAAAATTGCTATGCACTATATGACAGGGTAAAGGACAGGGATGTTGAAATTCTTGTGAATAACGCGGGTTTTGGTGCTTTCGGTGAATTTTCGGAGCTTGACCTTGAGCGCGAAACCAAAATGATAAACCTAAACGTTGCGGCGGTGCACATACTCACAAAGCTGTTTTTAAAGGACTTTGTAAAAAAGAACCGCGGACATATTTTAAACGTGGCGTCCGCGGCGGGATTTATGCCGGGAGGACCGCTGCTTGCGGCATATTATGCAACAAAGGCTTATGTTTTGTCGCTTTCACGCGGAATAAATCGCGAACTGAAGCATTCGGGAAGCAGAGTCAGGGTTTCGGCGCTTTGCCCCGGACCAGTGCGGACGGAATTTAACATTGTTGCCGGCGGCGAATTTGCGGCAAAGGGCATTTCGGTTGACAAGGCTGCAAAAGCGGCTGTTTGCGGTATGTTAAAAGGACAGGAAATTATAGTTCCGGGCGGGGCGCTTAAATTCGGCAGATTTTTTGCAAAAATCCTGCCGGATTGCTTGCTTTTGTCATTTGCTTACCGGTTTCAGAAAAGAAAAATTGACAGCCGTGCGGAAAATACAGAATAAAAACCGTATTGGACTTTGAAATTGGAGGTATGTATGCTTAAAATAGGAAACAGTTGGGACGGATTGCTTGCGGACGAGTTTTCAAAGGATTACTATAAGGCGCTGCACGAATTTCTGCGGACAGAATATGCGGAGCATAAAATCCATCCCGACAAAAACGATATTTTTACCGCGCTTAAGTGGACCGATTATCCCGACACACGCGTGGTCATTTTCGGCCAGGATCCTTACCACGGCGAAAATCAGGCGCACGGACTTGCGTTTTCGGTGCAGAAGGGTGTTGATATTCCGCCGTCGCTCAAAAACATTTATAAGGAGCTGCATGACGAGCTGGGACTTTATATTCCGGATAATGGCTATCTCGAAAAATGGGCGCGCCAGGGCGTGTTGCTGCTAAATTCGTCGCTTACTGTACGTGATGGTGAGGCAAATTCGCACAAAAACAAGGGTTGGGAGATTTTTACCGACAGAATTACCGAGCTTTTGAACGATCGCAAAGAGCCGGTGATTTTTCTGCTTTGGGGAAACGACGCAAAAAAGAAAGAGGCGCTGATAACCAATCCTCAGCATATAATTCTGTCGGCGGCACACCCAAGCCCGCTTTCGGCAAGCCGCGGCTTTTTCGGCTGCGGGCATTTTAAAAAAGTCAACACCATGCTGACGGCAATGAACAAGCCGCCCATAGACTGGCAGATAGAAAACATTAAAGGAGCCTGACACAGGTGTGCCGCTTTGGCGGCCAAACGGAGGAGTGTATAATGAAAAAACTGCTTATCATAGATTCAAACAGCCTTATAAACCGCGCCTTTTACGGCGTGCGTTTTTTGTCAAGCCGAGACGGAACTCCGACCAATGCGATTTATGGATTTATGATGACGCTGCTGAAGCTGATAGACGAAAACAAGCCGGACTATATATGTGCGGCATTTGATTTGAAAGCGCCGACTTTCCGCCATAAAATGTACAGCGGATATAAGGCGCAGCGTAAGCCCATGCCGGACGCACTGGCAGCGCAGATTCCGATTGCAAAGGAAATTCTGCGTACTATGAACATAACCATTCTCGAAAAGGAGGGCTATGAGGCAGACGATATTATAGGCACGGTGTCAAGGATTTGCGAAGAAAGCGGCGTCAAGTGTCTGATTGCGACCGGCGATAAAGACGATTTGCAACTTGCATCAAAGAGCACACACGTTTTGCTGACAGTGACAAAGGGCGGCAATACTGAAACCGACAACTATGACGACGACGCGGTTTTTGCACGCTACGGCGTAACACCTTCCGAATTTATCGACGTAAAGGCGCTTATGGGAGATCCGTCCGACAACATTCCGGGCGTAAAGGGTATCGGTGAAAAAACCGCGATGTCTATAATCTCTAAGGCGAAAAGCATAGAGACGCTTTATGACGATTTGACCGCTTGGGGAATAACTCCGGCCAACCTGAAAAAATTGGAGAAGGACAGGGAAACTGCTTTTTTGTCAAAAACCCTTGCGACCATCGACCGAAATGTGCCGATGGAGTTTGATTTGGAAAAAAATAAAACGGAGGACTATTCGAAGAACGGCGCGCTGTATGCAGTGCTTAAAAAGCTTGATTTAAACAAGGTGATTGCACGTATTGGAGTAAAGGGCGAGGGAAAGCCGCAAAAAGCGGAATTTTTGAAAAATGCCCGAACTGTGTATATTGATAATGCGGCGGACTTTGAAAAATTTTCGACAAAAATTCGAGCTGCCGGCGAAATGGCGTGCTGCTTTGAGCCGGAGGGGGAATTTTCGGCAATGCTTGCCGCGGTCGGCAACTGCGCCGCATATGTCGAGATAAATTCGTCTGTAAGGGATGCGCTTCTTGCGCTTCTCGGCGATGAAAGTATAAAAAAATACTGTGTAAACATAAAGGATACACTTGTTCAAGTGCCGGTGCGCGGAATTGCGTATGATGCGGCTATTGCGGCGTATCTTATAAATCCGGCAAGACCGTCCTACAAAATCCGCGACCTTGCGTACGAATATCTGGGCTATGAAACAAGAGGCGAAAAGCAACTGTCGCTGTTTGACGGTGCAGATGCAAAAGAGGCGGAAACGGCGCTTGCGATTATGCCGCTTGTTGAAATAACCAAAAAAAAGCTTGCCGAAAACAATCAGGAGGAGCTATACTATTCGGTTGAGTTGCCGCTTGTCGGTGTGCTTGCCGATATGCAAAAGCAGGGTATTTTGGTTGACAAAGAACAGCTTGCTCGGTTTTCGGCGGTGCTTTCCGACAGGATAGACGCTCTTACGGCGGATGTTTATGAAGCTGCAGGAGAAAAATTTAACATAAATTCGCCTAAGCAACTGGGAAGTGTTCTGTTTGAAAAGCTCGGATTAAAGCCACCGAAAAAGACAAAAACAGGCTATTCCACAAATGCCGACGTGCTCGAAAAACTGCATGATAAAAGTCCCATTATTCCAATGATTTTGGAGTATCGACAGCTTTCAAAGCTGAAAAGCACCTACTGCGACGGACTTATGGCAGTGATAAACCCTGAAACAGGCAGGATTCATTCGGTATTCAATCAGACCGTGACGGTGACCGGCAGAATAAGCTCGACTGAACCTAATATGCAGAATATTCCAACCAGAACCGAGATTGGCAGCCAAATGCGAAAAATGTTTGTGGCAAAAGAGGGATGTGTGCTTCTGGACGCCGACTATTCGCAGATTGAGCTCAGGGTACTTGCGCATATCTCAAACGATCCGGTGATGATTGCTGCATTCAAAAACAACGAGGATATACACAGGGTGACCGCGGCGCAGGTCCTGGGCATACCTCCAGAAGATGTAACAAAGGAGCAGCGTAGCAGTGCAAAGGCGGTCAATTTTGGAATTGTGTACGGAATTGGTGAATATTCGCTGTCGCAGGATTTGGGAATAAGCGTAAAACAGGCGAAGAATTATATACAAAGCTATCTCGAAAAATACAGCGGTGTAAGAAAATATATGGATGAAATAAAGAAATCTGCACGTGAAAAAGGATATGTGACCACGCTTATGAACAGAATACGATATATTCCCGAGATAACGTCGCAGAACTTTAACACACGCTCTTTTGGCGAGCGGGTGGCGCTCAATACTCCGATTCAAGGCACGGCGGCAGACATTATAAAGCTTGCGATGGTGCGGATTCACAGGAGACTGTCGGAGGGAGGGTTTAAATCCAAGCTGATTTTGCAGGTTCACGACGAACTGATTATCGAAGCGTATCTTGAGGAGAAGGACGAAATTGCAAAGATTCTGAAAGAGGAAATGGAAAATGCGGCAAAGCTTTCGGTGCCGCTTGCAGTGGATATGTCGGAGGGTTACAGCTGGTATGATGCAAAGGAATAAAAAGCGGATTGTCGGAATAACCGGCGGTTCGGGATGCGGAAAGAGCTATATTTCGGATAAACTGCGCAAAAGGGGAATTCCGGTAATAGATGCCGACCTGGTTGCACGCGAGGTTATGCAAAAGGGCGAGGAGTGCCTTGAAGAAACGGTGCGGTTTTTCGGAACGGAAATTCTAGATAAAAACGGGGAGCTTGACAGACACAGACTTGGACAGATTGTTTTTTCCGACCAAGAAAAGCTGAAAAAACTGAATGAAATTTCGCATAAATATATTCTTCGGCGCATATTTAATAAGATGCGGGCGGAAAAGAGCGATATTGTGTGTGTTGACGGCGCGGTGCTTATCGAAAGCGGCATAAAGTGCGATTTAATGCTTGGTATATGCGCCGACCGCGAAATACGGATTGATCGGATAATGTGCCGCGACGGAATTTCACGCTTTGACGCCGAAAAGCGCATAGACGCACAGCCGAAAACAGAGTTTTATGAAAAAAATTGTGATTTTGTAATATACAACAATGATAAAAATATTGATATTGACGGAATTTATAAAAGGATTGCGGAATGAAAAACATAAAAAAGTATGTATGGCTGCTTGCGGTTGTCCTGCTTGCGGCGGCGGGCGGAGGAATTCTGTACGGCAAGGTGCTTGACAGATTTTTTCCGCTTAAATATGAGGAGCATATTGAAAGGTATTCGAAGGAATACAAGCTGGACAAATATTTGGTCATGAGCGTCATCCGCGCCGAAAGCCGGTTCAATCACACGGCGCATTCGGGGATTGCGCGCGGACTTATGCAGATAACCGACGATACGGCAAAATGGATTGCAACGCAGCTGGGCATGGAATATTTCCCCGACATGGTGGAAGAACCGGAAACCAATATAAAAATGGGCTGCTATTACCTTTCGTACCTGACAAAGCATTACGGCTCTGTCGAAACGGCGCTTGCGGCATATAACGCAGGCATGGGAAATGTCAGCTCGTGGCTTGCCGACAGTAGATATTCAAAGGACGGCAAGACTCTTTCAGACGTTCCGTACGGCGAAACAAAAAGGTATGTCGAAAGGGTAAAAAAACTGGTATTTATTTATAAAAAACTGTATTGACAACAAAGGCGTGCAGAGACTATAATACAATAAAAAGCGGAGGTGCGTCATGAAAGCTATTATAACTATAGGCAGACATTTCGGAAGCGGTGGTAAGGAAGTGGGTAAAAAGCTGTCGGAGCAGCTTGATATACCGTTTTATGACGAAGAAATAGTAAATATAACCGCAAAAGCGGCGGACATGGATCCGGACGTAATAAAGCAGATAGACGAAAAAGCGACCAAAAGTCTTTTGTACTCGCTGATAACGGGGGACGGTCTGCGCAGCGTAAGCGACGCCATGCAGTACGAAATGCCGATTAACGACAAGCTGTTTATAAAGCAGTCAAAGGTGATTAAGGAGCTGGCGGAAAAGGGCTCGGGCGTGTTTGTGGGACGATGCGCAGACTATGTGCTTGAGGAGGAAAAGGATCTTTTGCGTGTGTTCATATATGCCGACATGGACTGGAAAATCAAGCGTGTCTCTCGGATTTATAACCTCGAGCCAAACAAGGCGAAGGAAAAAATAGTCCGCGAAGAAAAAACACGTAAAACCTATTATAATTATTATACCGACAAAACATGGGGGGCTCTTGCAAGCTATGATCTTGCGATAAACACATCGCGAATCGGCGTTGACGGTGCGGTCGGCATAATTAAAAATTACATAGAAAAGAGATAGCAAAATGGTAGAAATTTTAAAAGCGATATTTCTTGGCATAGTGCAGGGAATAACCGAATGGCTACCGGTGTCGAGCACAGGGCATATGATACTGGTTAACGAATTTATCCACCTGCTCGGAGGCAAAAATAAGGATTTTGTAGATTTGTTTCTGGTGGTAACCCAGTTCGGATCAATTCTGGCGGTTGTAACGCTCTATTTTCATAAGCTTAACCCGTTCTCGTTGAAAAAGTCAAAAGCTGAGCGCGGCGAAACATGGAGTATGTGGTTTAAGGTGCTTGCGGCGGAAATTCCGGCGGCGATTGTCGGGTTGCTGTTTGACGATAAAATAGATAAATATCTGTATAACTGGTATGTTGTTGCAGCAACACTTATAATCTACGGTGTGCTGTTTATTGTAATAGAAAATCGCCGCCGCTTGCCGACGATAAAATCAATTTCGGAAATGACGTATAAGGCGGCACTGATCATGGGTGTGGGACAAATGCTTGCGCTGATTCCGGGCACTTCGCGGTCGGGCGCAACGATACTCACGGCGATTTTGATAGGCACATCGCGCGATGTTGCGGCGGAATTTTCCTTCTTCCTGGCAATTCCGGTCATGTTCGGCGCAAGCCTCTTAAAGCTGGTAAAATACGGATTCGCGTTTACGGCGCAGGAAGTATGGCTGCTGCTTATCGGAACGGCGGTTGCATACCTCGTGTCGGTGCTGGCGATAAGGTTTTTGATGAATTTTGTAAAGAAGCACGACTTTAAGCCGTTCGGCTGGTACAGAATCATACTCGGCGCTGCGGTAATTCTGTACTTTGCGCTTATAAAATAGAGGCATTTGTTCCATAATAATCCTATAGGAGGGATTATTATGGAGCTTTTTTTATTGTTTGTGCTGTACTCGTTTTTCGGGTGCGTGCTTGAAAATATTTACTATTATATACATCACGGACAGTATGTGTCAAAGCGCACGCTGCTTAATCTGCCGCTGTGCCCGGTTTACGGATTTGCAGCACTTACGCTTGCGGCGGCAGATAAAGGAATCGAACACAATCCTTTTATGCTGTTTGTAACGGGATTTTTGGCGGTAAGCGCGGTAGAATTGGCGTTCTATCTTGTGTGCGAGCGTGCATATGGCATAAAATGGTGGGACTATTCCGGTATGCGCATTAATCTGATGGGCGGTGTAAGTCTGTATTACTCTGTGATGTGGGGCATGCTTAACATCGTGTTTGCAATTCTGGTGCACCCATACTGCGGTGCGGCTGTGCATATGCTTTCGCATACTGCAAAAATGTATCTTTCGCTTTTTGTAGGTGTGTATCTGCTGGCAGATTTGCGGCAGACACACAGCGAGCTGATAAAGTATAAAAACGGCGAAAAAAGCCTTGTGGCAAAGAAGTTTTTGTATTTATTAAACAATAATTAACAGTCTGTTCGATAAAGTCAAGGGGTTTGTGCGAAAAAATACGAAAAACTGCAACTTTCGTTAAACTTGCACAAACAAAACGGCTTTAAGTTGTGCATAATTAAGCGCTCATAAGGCTGTTGATGCAAGCCTCGTATAATTCAGCGGAGGTGTAGTAGTCAAACATTTCTCTTGGGTAGTTATTGATCCATTTTTCAAGTTTGCGTATTTCGGCAGGCGTTGTATTGGTAAAATCATATCCTTTGGGGTAATGGCGGCGCACCATTCTGTTTTGGTTTTCGTTGGATCCACGCTCGTAAGCACTGTACGGGTGGCAAAAATACACTTTTGTGCGTTTGCTTTCTTTAAGTACGGTGCTTTTTTCTATGCCCTCATAGTCGGAAAATTCCGATCCGTTATCAACCGTAATGGTTTGGAATATTTGGGCGAACAGTTCCGGGTCGAGCTGCCGTTCAAGGTCATTAAGAGCACTTACAACGCTGGAGGCGGTTTTGTCTTTCATAAGGCGTATGATCTCATTACGGGTTTTACGCTCCGTAAGCACAAGCAGCGTTTTCTTGGTGCCCTTTTTGCCCTCCACGCTGTCCATTTCCCAATGCCCAAAAGTTATACGCTTTGCAATTTCCTCCGGTCGCTTTTCTATGCTTTCGCCCCTTGGTGGGCGTTTAGCACGCTGCACCTTATCGTATTTGTGATCCGTCTTGTTTTTCTTAATCGGTAAATCTTTATTGGTGAGGGTGAGGAAAACACCATCCTCAATGTATCTGTAAAAGGTTGTTTTTGATATGGAGGTCTGGAATTGCAAGCCCTTGCGATTTATTTCACCAAGTATGGCACCGGGGGCGTACTTTTCAACACTTACTTTGTATTCAAGATAATTGGCATACTCAATATCATTGCCGATTTTAAGATCGCCGCCTTTTGCCCTTAAATTATCTTGCTTTTTCTGCTCGGATATTTCGGGGCTATATCGTGTTTCCGTGGTCCAATCGGTATTAAGGTGCTCATATTCGCCACGCTTGATCTCACGGTATATGGTGCTGATATGTACGCCCAACTGTTCAGCTATAACCTTTATCGGCGTTTTTACACGCAACCAAGCCTCAATTTGTAATCTATCGTTCCAAGTAAGTGTTTTGTAGTGCCTCATAGTGCTGCCTCCGGTATTTATTCTGTTTGTTTCCCTGCGTTTGCGGTTATGTCTGCACGAATAAGGCTTTTAATATAACCGGCTCTGTTTGGTACGCTTTCCAACTTGTTTATAATATCCTGCTCGGTGCTGGTAAAGCAATCGAGCTTATACTGTTTTTTATATTTAGCTGCGTATCTTTCCTGGGGAGTGATTTTCTTTTCTTGCATTTTAGGTACCTCTTTTCTTGTTATGTATATATTATATCATAGTCGTACCACTATGTCAATCCCTTTTTGAAAATTTATGGCGGTTTACTTGAAAAAAGTGCGAAAAAGTGCTATAATATAAATGTGACAATTTAATATTTTGGAGGTTTGTTTTTATGCAAAGTTTACTTGCAGGAAAAATAACCCTCCCGTGTTCGTCAACCTGCACAATCGGGGGGCGTTCCATATTATTTGTGGAATATCCCCAAAAGAAAGCAGGAATTAAACAGATCGACTATAACGATCTCCCAAAAAGAGGGCTGTGTGCTGCACAGCCGGGAGGGAGGTTGCTATGAGGTTTGTTAAAAAGTTTTTCGGCATACTTTTATGTGTATGCGCCTTTGGTTTCACAGTAGCCACTGAACAGGTGGAGCGTAATATGCAGCCGTTTTTTATAGGGCTTGTTTGTGTTTGCATTGTTGGAGCAGTTTTATTGCTGAAAAGCTCAAAAAAGAGCAAAAGCAAAGCACCGGAAACGCACACCACAATGGCCGAGGGCGATCTTGTAACCGTGCAGACAGACTACACGCCCAGCACAGTGCCGGACGATATAGTAAAGGAAATGCGGAAATACTACACGCTTATGCAGGCACAGCGTGATGCGGAAATAATGGCCGACAGTTACCGCTTGGCGAGTACAACCCTAAACCTTGAAACATTTTGCTCACGGTACGATCTTGCTATGCAAAAAGCACACACCCTGCTGCAAGCGGAGCAGGTAGGCGTGCGTGGTATTCAAAAGCTAAATTGCCATAATGCCTGCCAACAGGTCATAAATTCAGCAAGTGCCTTAAAGATACGGGCGCTCCACGATTTTGAAACAGAGGAAATATACAAAGCGGATGCCTTGAAAACAAACAAAGGTAAGCTAAACCGTTATGTAAAAATACTTATGGAGCTTGAAAAAGCGGAGCCAACTTTTATGTTTATGGAGGAGTACGATGCCCTTGTAGAAAAAATAAAGGACCGTATCAGCCAATTTGAAAGTGCCGAAAAAGCAACCCAAAAATAAAAAGCGCCCAGAGGGCTTTGCAGCTCCCTGGGTGCTTTCTAACTTTCTCACGCGCGTATGCGTATATGTACGCAAATAGGCGGGTAGGCGGTGTTTTTTCTCTCTAAACTCCCTGTTTTGTATTCTATACAGAAAAAATGTTAGAATGTTAGAAAATAGGTAAAAACCCTTTTGTTATGCGGTTTTTCGGTCTAACAATTCATAAAACAATCTAAAAATAAATTGTTAGATTGTTTCTAACATTTCTACACAGAAAACAAATTGTTTTTGTTAATTGTTAGAAGTAAAACCGATGGAGTTATTTTCTGCTGCACCCTCCGTGGTGTCCTCGGCACCGTCCGTGTTTTCTTTTTCAAAAGCACGGTTAAACTCCGCAAGGGCCGCCTCGATCAGCATACGCATCTCAAGATCAGTAATGGTAATACCTTTTTCTGCAAGCATTTCCGATGCCGCCTCAAGGGCTTTGTTGAGCTTTTCCTCCCCGTGCAGATCCTTATAAATCTGCTCAACAGCCTGCACAACGGTTTTTGCAACCGCCTGCTTGGTCTTATCGTTTACATACTTTGTGTATAGCTTTTTTGCAAAAATGCCTATGTAGCCGGCAAGAGCAGTAAGCACCGCATAAAGTATGGTTGTGCCGTATTCAGAAATAAAAAGTTTTATAAATTCCATAGTGAGATCCTCCTCTTATTTAAGTAATCTGTTTACCTCGGCTTGTACGGCGGCATAATCATAGCCGGCAGCAGTAAGCCTCTGCTTTCGTGTAGCACCGTTGCCCCACTTGCCCTGGATAACCTCACGGGCAACCTCGGTATTGCTCTTTTTTGCGGACGCAGACGGTGCGGCCGCCGTTCCGCTTTTCGTGGTGATAAAGTTTTTATATCCTGCTGCGGTCAGCTTGGCTGCCATAGCATCCGCATTTGCACGCACACTGTACGCACCAACCTGCACCTTATAGAGCCCATCCACCTGCACGATGTAGGTGTCAAAACCTTTGCCTTTGAGCTCTGCGGCAAGTTTGTCAGCATTTGCTTTTACTGCAAAAGCCCCTGTTTGCACACGGTAAAGCACCTTGTTGGTGTCCGACTGGGCAGGTTTTGCGGGCTGCTTATCCGCATCAAGCAGCTTTTGCACCTCGGCTCTAAACCAGTCCATTGTTTTACCAAAGGGCTTGAGCCAGTTGTGCGGATCCCCGTGGTTGCCGCCATAGCCCTGCTGGTAGCTTTCGTAATGACTGCTGATTTTGTCAACACCAAAACCGTATTTTTTGCAGAGGTATGCACAAAACTCCTGCGCCTCTTTCATTACAGCATTGAAATAAGCAGGATCGGAGAGCCCATCCTCGCACATTTCAAACTGCACACGAGCGGTGGGGTTGTAATTGTAACTGCCTTTTTTACCGGAGCCAACACCCCAGCAGCAAATATCAAAGGGGAGCGTTTGGTATGTTTCCACCTTGCCTGCGGCGTTTACACCGATGAAAGCGTGCACGCATACACTGCGCCCCATTTCCTTTGCCGAGTGGTTCCAGTCATTGCCGTACTGATTTTTGCCAATATCAGCGATAATGGCATCATAATTGGCATCTGTCTTGAGTGGCTGCACATACCTTTTGAGGGTTTTGTTGTTCGCCCCTGTGGAGTGCACTACAATACCGGTTGGCTTGCCCCCGGTTATTTTCGTGCCCTTTTTGTAGCAGTCATTTGCGGTTAAAATACATTGTTTGAGTACCATAATAGTAACCTCCTTAAAAATTTCAGCCGGGAGGGGCAACCCTCGCCGGCTGTTTTGTACTATTTATGAGCCTGTTGATTGATGTACTTGTCGAGCTTGTCTTTCGCTATCGGTACGGTATGATTTGCACCGAGCTGTTGCAGGCCGTCCAAGCAAGCAGACAAGGCAAACACAATGAGGGTGTCCTCCTCTTTAATTCGTGCAATATCTTTATCTTGCTTTTCCTGTTTTAAGTACCAGCGGTACACGGCGAAAATCACACCAAAAATAACGCCAAGAGCCGTAATAATTGCTGCTGCCGTTATTATGGTATCAGCGTTAATTGTTATCCCCATTGCCGCCATCCTCCTCGTGCAAAATCTCGTCAATGGCGGCCTTGTACTGCGGGTATTTTTCAACAACCGTGTCATAATCGAGCTTGCCAGCCTTAATACGCATCGCTAAATACTTTGCCATAGCTTATACCTCCTCGCCGCCAAAAAGCAGAAAATCAACGGCATCCATCGTGTCGCTTAACTGTTCTTTGAGCTGTTTGTTTTCTTTTTCCAGAGCGGCAATGCGCTCCTCTTGGGTTGGCTTTTTGGGTGGTACCGGAGGCTGCCAAACGGAGGCTTTTTCGTACCAAGTATCAAAGTTGGCGGTAATATCAGCCTCCGGGGCATCGGTACGCATATATGCCTCATCAGCCTCATAGCTTTTTGCACCGGTTTCCGGGTCTGTTACCTCTGCAATGTTCTTGCGCATCCAAAGGTCTGCGGTTTCAGCCGAGGGCAGGCTCATATATTTGATACTGTCCGGGCGTTCTGTGTAATACGCTTTCATTACCATTGTTGTTTGCTCCTTTCGCAAATTTACTTATTACTTTTCTTGCTGCACGATGCACGGCTTTAAGGTGCAACGCCTTTGCAATGTGTTGGGAGTTTGTGTACTTGAAATAGCCACGGTATGAAACGATCCTCCGGGCATTTTGCAGATATATAGGCAAGCCCGCAACCATACGCCGCCAAGCCCTTAAAAGTGCACGGCGTGCCCGTACAAAGGTGCGGGCTCTTATTGTTGTATGGTCGCTGCTTACTACATAGCCCATCATATCCGGCGGCTCTTTCGCCGTCTGCTTTATACAGCGGTTAGGCTTGATACACAAACCTAAAACTATAAATTTTTGCCCACCATCGCATCGGAGCAAAAGCACCTTTTCACCCGTTTTAAGCCCCAGGTGGACCGTAAATTTTTTGCGCCCCGTATAACTGTGGGTATGCCCAAGGCTTACACCTCCGGCGCTTTCTGTGCTGCCGGAGTAGGTTTCATCCCCGGAGGTTGTACCGGAGTAAGAGTGCTTATGTGTAAGGTTTATGCCACCCAACGCTGTACCGGTGGTATGATCCACGGTTTCATACACCGTGTAATCACGCACGGCATTTGTGAGCAGCAGCTGCGATGCCGGGAGGGTGATTTTTTGGTTTAAGCTGATTTTAAGCGGGGCGGTGGAAACAACCTCACCGATTTTAAGAGCCATAGGCTCACCGGCATTTACGGCCTCCACAGCCGCCTGCTTAATCATCATTATAAATTTTTGTGCATCAAGCGACAAAAGTACCACCTCGCAATTTTAGCTCCATAAGGTGCTGCCCGTCCTTAAAGCTGTGTTTAACCTGTTCCACAAGCATAAAGTTTGAAACATTTATATCACCCAGCCCAAGGATAACCACAAGCAGCGTACCGGCACGCACCCTTGTATCACCAAGGGCGTTTTTAATGCTCAAGCTGCGTGTTTTGCTGTTATACAGTTTGAGCAGAGATGCCGCCATATTGTTAAGGTTGGTGCTGTCATCGTTCACCTTTTCGGCGTACTGCAACACACCCCACTGTGTTATGGTACTACTGCTTTTTACGGTTACAGGATCCGAGCCCTCACGGAAAAGCCGTATTTTGTTGTATGTGTTGTTTGCAATGCTTGATTTATAGTCATAATCGCCTGCGGTATCCTCGTTTATCACAAGGCCGAGTTTCATATTTCCTATATTGGAAAGCGTTAGCTTTCCGGCTTTATCGTACAGCACATACATTTGTGTTGTTGCCTTGAGTGTTTCATCAAGGGCGTTTTGGATAATATCAAAAAGGCTTTTATTGTCCTCTGTGCGGCTGGCAATCTTGTAGCCGGTGTCCTCAAGAGTTCCGGGGTTGAGCCCAAAGTCCTCTGCCAGCATACGCACAACCTCTGTTGCGGTCTTATTTTCATATTGAAAATAGTCTTTGTTGTTGAGGTA
>JAQXIJ010000024.1 GCA_029007725.1 Bacillota bacterium
ACTTGGAGCATCTTACTCGTGAGATGGTGGTAACACTTATTGACCATATCAAAGTCGGCAGAAGAATACCCGGCACAAGAAATGTTCCCATTGAGATACATTGGAACTTTTAGTTGTCCTTATGAGGTCGCAGGAGGGAAAGCCTATATCAACAAGTACCTTTTGTTGTTCTTACAAGGTCGTACCTCGAAAAACCTCGTACAACAAAAAAACGCCCGAAAATGGCGCAAAATCAAGGGTTTTGAAAAAATGTTGTCCTTACAAAATCGTGCCATCTGCAGCAAGGTCTTCAAACAAATTTGTAATTGGGTCACCGGTTACTGCAATTGAGGCTGCATTAAAAGGCGAGCCCTGCGCGCTTTGCGGGAAAACACCGTTGCCATTGTCGGCATAATATTCCGGAACCTTTCCATTTAGCCAATCTCCACCGCTTGCTCCGTCCGAAAGTTGGTAAACAAGTGTTCCCACCATTTCCAGATGTCCCAACTCCTCAGTGCCTATGTCGGTAAGCACCGCCTTGCTGACATCATCCGGCATGATATATCTTTGTGATAAATATCTCAGTGATGCTCCCAATTCTCCGTTTGGACCTCCGTACACCGTAAACTAAAATCCTATACCTTGAAATGTAATTCAAATTTTTCGTCCCCACATTTTACAATTTTATTAAAAACAGACTTTAAGGCGTCATTCTTTCGTCTGGCTGAAACTGTACCAGAAAACAAAATTTCGGAGATACTTTTTTCTGCCACCTCTATCTTTTTACTGTCGCATCCGCATTTTTTTATATTCTCTGCTTCGGCATTTATCCTCTTACGGCTTGCAGAATATTCCTCAAGCGTATACGCCCCGCTTTCATAGGCCTCTCGTATTCGTTCCAGTTTCTTTTTGTTTTTTTTCAACTGTTCTGAGTAAATTGTCGAGCCACCGTCTTTTGTTTTTTTTTCAAAATATGGCCGGACTCCCGAGAATTGTTCAATTTTTTTTATATATTCTCCAAGTTCTCGCTCCAGCTTTTCAGCATTAATACCGCCGTTTCCTATGCAAGTGCCCTTGTTTTTATTGTTGCAATAGAAATACCCTCCGCAGTTTACCATTGCTCCGCCGCATACTCCGCATCTTATAATGCCCACCAGACTGCTTGAAACCGTTTCTTTTTCATATTTTTTTCTCTCACGACTTTTTAGAGCGAGCTTTTTTTGAACCGCTTGCCAAACCTCATGCGAAATTATAGGCTCATGTAGCCCGTCAATCAGCATAATTTCGCCGTCATTCCAGTGATATCTAGCAGTTTTTCCGTGGGGATTCCACCGCAGCTTGCCAATATACACCGGATTATTAAGCCAATATTCCACTGTACGGTTTTCAATTTTTCCACCGCGGTGAGTTCGGATACCGAGACAATTCAGCCGTCGCGCAATATCGGTCATGCCGTTTCCCGACAAAAAACTTTCAAACACATTTCGCACAATTTCGGCTTCATTGGGCAAAATCCTGTACTGCTTTTGTATTATTTCATAGCCGAACGGTGCCGCGGCACACGGCTCTCCTCGGGTGATTTTTTCAATCATACCACGCTTTACTTCTTCCGCAAGATTCACCGAATAATACTCGTCCATAGCCTCAATCATCGCTTCAAATATGACCGACATTTTATCGTCACCCACATCCTCCGAAACCGAAATAACACGTATTCCGAGTTCCTTGCGCAGCATTGATTTATACACAATACTATCCTCACGGCTACGTGCAAACCGCGAAAATTTCCACACCAAAATTACGTCAAACGGTCGCGGTGTGCGTTTTGCCGCGTTAATCATTTTCTTGAAATTTTCGCGTTTTTTTATACTCTTGCCCGAAATCCCCTCATCTGCATAAATATGCTCATTCAAAATCCGATATCCGTTTTTTTTCGCATACTCGCTGATTTTTTTCAGCTGCGAATCCGGAGAATACTCTGCTTGATCTTCGGTAGATACCCTTATATATGCTGCAGCGCGGTTGTTTTCTTTGTCTGACACTTTCAATCCCCCCAAGGCTATTATATTTGTCTTTTATGCGAATATAATATAGAATCATAAATAAAATGAGGTGATTTTTTTGGAATTTTTTCCCTACATCAAGGATAAGCCGCTGACTCTTTCGAAAAAATCCATGGGCTCGCCCGAATTTGCCAGATGGTGGTGCACACTTGAATCCGCGGCAGTTCAAAATTTTTATCAGGGCTGCTTCACGGTTACATTCCACAAAAAACAAAGCGGAGATTGAAACCAATCTCCGCCTACTGTTTATTTTTATTTGTCCGCTGCTTTAAACAGCTTAAAGCACTTAATTTGGGCATTTTCATCCAAAAACTCCGGTCTTAGCTTTTGATCACCCTGCAGCAAATATGTTGAAACGGTGCACTTTTTATCCTGTCCGTTTGTACCTGTCAGCATCAAAAGCGCCATAAGCGAACTGCACTGACCGTCACCGAATACCTTAATAGGAATCTGCATAAGCTCAGACTTATCGGATGAATACTCGACCTCAATCGCAAACTCTCCCGATTTTGCACAGTTTACCTCTATTTCATCACCTGATTTTATTCCTTCCTTTGACAGAACAAGCTGCATTTTTTCCACATTGATTTCTTTACCCATACCAATGGTTTCTCCGGCCAGCATCCTTTCAAATGTCGGTGTCTGCATTATTACGCGGCATATGTTTGCCGCATTTCGCTGCAGCTCGGCACGTGTCGCAGTTCCCTTTTCCAAAACTGCCCTTGCCGCTTCCTCAGCATCGGCATTAACCATGTAAACATCGTTCTGTGCTGATACAGACATTGCGCGGTCAACTGCCCCCTTGCCGTCACTGTCAATATAACTCTTCGGCCACCAATCCGTCATAACCAGTCCGTCATAACCCCATTCTTTCCTCAAAACATCTGTGTTGAGGTCATAATTTGCCGAACAGTATACACCGTTTATCCGATTGTATGCAGTCATAAGCATATTTACACATCCGCTTCCTACCGCAATTTCATAAGGCTTCAGATAAATCTCGCGCAGAGCTCTTTCAGATATAACCATATTAATTTGCACTCTGTTACGCTCCTTGTTGTTTGCGGCAAAATGCTTGATTGTGCCTGTAACGCCTGCAGAATAAAGTCCCTCGCAGACAGCCGAGCCCATTTTTCCGGACAGATAGGGATCTTCGGAAAAATACTCGAAATTCCTGCCGCACAGAGGTATTCTGTGTATGTTCATTCCCGGTCCCAAGAGAGCGTCAACGTGGTTTGCATACGCTTCTATTCCCTCATAACTGTAAAGTTTTTTAACCAACTCGATATTCCATGTACAGGCAAGCATAGTACCGTTAGGCATACTCGTTGCAAAATCGCCGTTGTCAAACCTCAGTCCCGAAGGGCCGTCGGTAACACAGATTGCCGGAACATCAAGCTCCTGAAGCTCCGGTATCATCCCACCGATAGTGCCGCCCGTTCCGCCACGCACTTTCGGGCTGTTCATGCCCTCGCCCTGACCCAAAACCGCAAGTTCCAAGTCTGACAGCTGCGCTATAAAATCATTTAATTCAGCTTTTTTGTTGTAAACATCGCTAAGCTTTATTTTCTGCTTACTGCTTTTTGAAAATTCCTTCAAAACCAGCCTCTCACGCTTTTTCGGCACGGCTTTCAGCGTTTCAAATTCTGCCTTTCCGCCTAAATTAATCATTCTTTTCATATCTCTGTCCAAGGCGAACAGAGCTTCGCATCTCTTTACAACAATGGTTTCCGGCACATCAAAAGCAAAAACCTTTGCGGCGCTTCTTACGTCCGTTCCGGCATATATTATGTACTCACCTTTTTCCAGTACATAGCAGGACTTGTTTCCTGTTACCCCCGTATCGTCGTATCCCGCAAATTCGTTTATGTCAATTTCAAAATCAAGCGTTTCAACCTCACCCGGCTTCAGTTCACGCGTTTTCTTAAATGCTTTAAGCTCCCTTGACGGACAGCAAAGCTTTTTCCGTTCTCCGCCGCAGTAAATCTGCACCGTTTCTTTTCCGGCAAATTTTCCGATGTTTTTCACTTCAGTCTTTACGAAAAGCGTATCATTTTCAAGTTCTGCCGACAGAGTTTTGATCTCAAACTCGGTATAGCCAATTCCGAAACCGAACGGATACATAACCTTTTCCTTTGCAAAGGTTTCAAAATATCGGTATCCGACAAAAATATCTTCACTGTACACATTTTCATCATAGTTTGAAAATCCTTCGAATGACGGATAATCCTCAATATTATATACAATAGTGTCACTCAGCTTTCCTGAAGGGAACGATTTTCCCAAAAGAAGGTCGGCAGCAGCAGCACCTCCCTCCTGACCACCGTGCCAAATATAAAGCACAGCAGAAATATAAAGTTCCTCTACCCACTTCATGTCGAGTATATTTCCCACATTAAGCACAACGCAGACCTTGTCAAATGCATCCGAAACCTTTTTCAGCATATCATATTCGCCGTCCGACAAATTATAGCTTCCTTTATCGGCCGAATTGTCTGTATCCTCGCCCGCAGTCCTGCCGATAATGACAATTGCCTTATCCGAAACTGCTGCCGCATTTTTGCACAGCTCCTCTGTCAGAGGCATTTCCTTCTGCGACCAAGGCTGATTCCAGCCGTTGCCGATGTCAAACGGATTTTTTTCGCACCATTTGGCATATGTTTCGCTAACCTCTTCATTAATCACGACATCTCCGCTTTTTTTAAGACTGTCAAAAATATTGGTCACATATTGAGTATTGACTTTTCCGCCCGACCCGGTTCCGCTCTTGTAATACTCGCGCTGAACACGCCCGAAAACGGCAATCTTATCACCTTTTTTAAGTGGAAGCATTCCATCGTTTTTCAAAAGCACACTTCCCTCGGCATTCGCCGCGCGTGATATTGTGTTAATTTTGTCAAACGGTCCCTCAGGCACGTCTCCAAGGCGTATCCCGTCTATAATACGGTCTCTTATTTTCATTCGTCTTCCTCCATTTTGTTACGTCCAAAAAAGTCCGACCGAAAATGACCGAACTCCTGCGGTTATTTTATATTTGCCTTTTGCATAATCAGTATATGTTATTTCACTTGAATTGTCAAGACAAATTTCCTATGCATACGTATTGAATATATTTGTGGCTTGCAGCAAAAAAATTAACCCTTGCGGTACAAATTGCACGTCTTTTCCGCAAGGGTTGATTTTTTATAATTATTTAATCATTGAAGCAACTTCGTCTGCAAAGTTTTCTTCTTTCTTAGCCAAACCTTCGCCTTTTTCAAAGCGAACAAAGTCAACTATCTTAACGCCTTTTGAATCAAGATATTTTTCAACCTTCATGTCGCTGTCCTTTACAAACTCCTGCTGAAGCAGACAGTTCTGCTCATAGAACTTGTTGATTTTTCCGCCTACCATCTTTTCAATGATATTGTCTGGCTTACTTGCATTCTTCGGATCTTCTTTAATCTGAGCGATTATGATATGCTTTTCCTTTTCAACGTCCTCTGTCGGAACAGTGTCCTTTGAAAGATACAGTGGGTTGATTGCAGCAATCTGCATTGCAACATCCCTTGCCGCTTCATAAGCATCGCCGTCAAGAGCGTTTTCTGCCTTAACGATAACACCGATTCTGCCTTCGCCGTGAGAGTATGTGCATACATTTCCCTCAAAACGTGCAAATCTTCTGATATTCATATTTTCGCCGACCTTTGCTATCAGCGCTGTAAGCGCATCGCCTACAGTCTGTGCACCGTCAACATATTTTTCGGCTTTAAGCGCTTCAACATCGGCAGGATTCTTTTCCGCAACAATCTTTGAAACGTCTTCAACAAAGCCGCGAAATTCGCTGTTCTTTGCGGCAAAGTCTGTTTCTGAGTTGACTTCAACCAAAACTGCAATCTTTTTATCATCTGTTGTATAAACATTTACGATACCTTCGGATGCAATTCTGCCTGCTTTTTTAGCGGCAGTAGCAAGTCCCTTTTCTCTAAGGAATTCAACTGCTTTATCCATATCACCGTCAGCTTCGGTCAATGCCTTTTTGCAGTCCATCATGCCGCAGCCTGTCAGTTCTCTTAATTTTTTAACATCCTGAGCTGTGAAAGCCATTGTCATTACCTCCTATACATTATTCTTCTGTCTGCTCTGCAACCTCATCAGCTTCAGCTTTTGCTTCAGCTTCAACAGCTGCATCTTCTCCCTGTCTGCCCTCAATTATAGCGTTAGCCATTGTCGAAACAATCAGCTTAACCGCACGGATAGCGTCATCGTTACCCGGAATTACATAATCCACATCATCAGGGTCACAGTTTGTATCAACGATTGCAACTACAGGAATACCCAATTTTTTAGCTTCGGTAATAGCTATATGTTCTTTTCTCGGGTCAACAACGAACAATGCACCCGGAAGCTTCTTCATATCCTTGATTCCGCCAAGATACTTTTCAAGCTTGTCTCTCTGAGCCTTAAGCTTAATAACCTCTTTTTTGGGCAGAAGATTGAATGTTCCTTCTTCTTCCATTTTATTAATCTGAGCCAGACGCTCTATTCTCTTCTGAATTGTCTTGAAGTTTGTCATCATGCCGCCGAGCCATCTAGCGTTTACATAATACATTCCGACTCTTTCAGCCTCTTCCTTGATTGAATCCTGAGCCTGTTTCTTTGTTCCGACAAACAGAATATCCTCACCGCTTGCTGCAATATCTCTGATGAAGTAGTAAGCTTCTTCGATCTTCTTTACTGTTTTCTGAAGATCGATAATGTAGATACCATTTCTTTCCGTGAAGATGTATTCGGCCATTTTAGGATTCCATCTTCTTGTCTGGTGGCCAAAATGAACACCTGCTTCTAAAAGTTGCTTCATAGCAATAACATTTGACATTGTAAAATTCCTCCTCGTTTTTTAATCTTCTACAAGTGGCTTAAAACCTACAAAAATCAAACAAAATTAGGTATTACCATTTGTATGTTTAATGTCAAGTATGATGTTAATCTAAAACC
>JAQXIJ010000025.1 GCA_029007725.1 Bacillota bacterium
CGTACATAGTCTTTACAACAAGGTCAAAGGATATCTTTCTGGTATCGCTCAAAAAGTTTGCAAGCGACACCGCATTTATGGCGCGCATCGCCGCAACCGCATTACGTTCGATACACGGAATCTGTACAAGTGAATGAATCGGGTCGCAGGTCAGTCCCAGATGATGCTCCATGGCAACTTCGGCAGCATATTCAATCTGTTCGAGGCTCATGCCGAAAAGTTCTCCGAGTCCTGCCGCTGCCATTGAGCACGCACTGCCTATTTCAGCCTGACATCCGCACTCCGCACCGCTTATCGACGCATTTGTTTTTATTATATTCCCGATTATTCCGGCAGTTGCAAGAGCATGCAAAATTTCTTCCTCTGAAAATCCGCGTCGCTCCTGCTGATAAAACATAACCGCAGGCAAAACTCCGGCAGATCCGCAGGTCGGTGCCGTCACAACCACACCGCTGCTTGCATTTTGCTCACTTACAGCAAACGCATATGCGCAAACCAGTCTGTCTTCCCTAGTCTTTGCACTTTCATCAATATGGTTTTGGTTAAAAAGGTAGCTCGCCTTCTTTTTAACACCCAGTCCCCCTGGAAGTGTTCCACTCGCTTTAAGACCGTCTGCAATGCTATACTTCATACAACTCCAGATTTCGCCCAGATAATTCCAAATTTCCGTACCTTCATTTTCCTCAGCATACTGCCATAGCCGCATATTCTTCTTTTTGCAGTAGCGCATTATTTCGGTAAGCTTATCCAGCTTATATACAGGCGGTTTTTCCTTTTCCTTTCTGCCGTAAAACACAAGCTTTCCTCCGCCTACACTCAAAACACGCCAATGGTCGAGCTGTTTTCCGTTGGTATATGCATAAAGATCCATCGTGTTTGGATGAGGTATATTTTTTGTTTCATTATCAAAAACTATCTCATGCTCTTCATTTTCAAACACGTGGTTTATCAAAAATTCTGTCCTATGGCCTTTCCCCATTTTTGCCAGCGAATCATAAAGAATTATCTTAAAGTCGTCCGCACCCAGATTGGCTTCGCGAAACATCATGCACGCCTTTTCCGGAGCCATGGAATGTGAGCTTGACGGTCCTCTCCCTATTCTGTAAAGCTCGCTTAGAGGCTCCATTCCGCGGGTGCGCCTCAGTTCAAATTTTTCTTTTTTGTCATCACCGCTCATAAGTGAATCCATTGAAATTCCGAAAATCCTTGCCAACTTGCAGCAAGTTTCGGTGCTCGGAAGCGATAAACCGTTTTCCCATTTTGAAACCGCTCTGTTGCTTACACCCACCCTTTTGCCAAGCTCTTTCTGGGACAGATGAAGTCGTGTTCTGTTTTTAAGTATTCTTTCCGATACAACCGTATTTTCCAAAAAATCACCTCATTACTCCCAATGATAACACTATATCAATATTATAAGTTTTCAGCACAAAAATGTCAACATAAAAAAGGACTGCCGAATGTGCAGTCCGTATTAAATAATATTAAAAGCTTACCAGTCCGTGCAAAAGCTCTGCAAGTATTTGTGCAAAGTTCTTTTTGCACACATCGTTTTTTGCCACCAAATCAATGACAGCAACTTCCTTGCCGTTCTGCATGAAAACCGCCTCGCCCACCTTATCGCCCTCGGAAACCGGTGCGATAACATAGTCGTTCATTTTAATTGTTTTTTCCGTTTCGACAGGATTTGCCTTGCTCACCAATATAGAGTATCCGTCTTTTGCTGCAACGTCCACCTGCTCTGATTTTCCGCGGCGTACATTGATTTTGCCAACAATTTCTCCTTTCTCAAGTTTTTTATCAATTGAATATCCGGTAAATCCACTGTTTAAAAGCGCACTTGCCGACGAAAACCGCGTTTTTGTATCCGGTGCGCCCAAAACTACCGCAATCAGGCTCATTCCGTTGCGTTCCGCCGTAGCTGAAAGACAACAGCCCGCCTTTGAAGTAGATCCGGTTTTAAGTCCGGTAGCCCCGTTATAATAGCGTATCAGCTTATTAGTATTCGCCAGCTCAAATTTCCCACCGCGCATACTATCCGTCCATATTTTTGTATAATTATAAATCTTATCATGCTTTATCAACTCACGCGACATAATAGCAACATCACGTGCCGATGAATACTGGTCATCGGCATCAAGTCCGTTAGTATTTACAAAATGTGTGTTCTCCATACCGAGTTCCAGCGCCTTTTTGTTCATCATTTCAACAAACGCCGCCTCGCTTCCTGCCATATGTTCTGCCATTGCCACGCAGCCGTCGTTAGCACTTGCAACTGCAATACCCTTTAGCAGTTCATTCACTGACATCTGCTCGCCTGTTTCCAAAAACATGGTAGAGCCACCGTAGCTGCTTGCATTTTCGCTTGCTGTAACGGTATCATCAAGCGTCATTTTGCCGCTGTCCACTTGCTCCATTATAAGCAGCATTGTCATAATTTTTGTCACGCTGGCAATCGGCAGATGCTCGTCCGGATTCTTTTCATACAGTACCGTACCGGTCGATGCTTCCATAAGCAGCGCCGCTTTTACTTCCGGCGCAATGTCTTCGGCAAGAGCGACCGGTGCAGCTATCGCAATCGACAAAGATAATATCAAGGCGTATATTATTTTCTTCAAAGTATATCCACCATCCTTTTTATTATCTTATGCAAAAAAAATCCATTTATGCAAAAAATGCATTTATTATCAATTAACTCCGTCACCTTGGCATACTTTTTCAAATGCTTTTATGCTCTGGGATGAGCCTTTTCATAAACACTTTTTATTCTCTTATCCACCATTTGCGAATATACCTGAGTTGTAGATATATCGGAATGTCCGAGCATCTGCTGAATAGCTTTCAAATCAGCTCCGTTTTCAAGCAGATGAATTGCAAAGGAGTGGCGCAGAGTATATGGTGTTATGTCTTTATCTATATGTGCGTTTTTCTGATACTGCTTCAAAATTTTCCAAAATCCCTGCCGTGACAGCTTTGTACCATTGCAGTTTAAAAACAGGAACCTGATATTGTTGTCCATAAGCATATTTCCGCGAGCTCTTTCGAGATAGTTTTTTACCGCTGTAACCGCGGCGTGTCCGACCGGAACAACGCGCTCATGAGTGTGAGTACGACATATCAGATATCCCGCCTGAAGATTGATATCGTCTACATTCAGATTGATAAGCTCCGAAACCTTTATTCCTGTAGCATACAGAAGCTCAAGCATTGCCTTGTCGCGGTAGCCCTTTGCGTCAACGCATTTCGGCTGTGCAAGCAGAAAATCAATTTCACGGGTAGTCAGCGTATTTGGCAGTTTTTTCGCCGCTTGCGGTGCTTCAAGATTAAGTGTTGGATCCTTCATAGTCACTCCGCTGTCGATTATGTACATAAAAAATGCACGAATTGAAGCAAGACTTCGAGAAACGGTAGAGGGTGCTTTGCCCGCCTGACGAAGCGAAAACAGATATGTAAGAATGACCGCGCGATTTGTATCGGCAATATCATCGATGCCGCTTTTGTGCAGATATTCAATAAACTGAGCTATATCACGCTTATATGACAATATGGTATTTTTTGATTTTGAATGTTCACTTACCATCGATATGACAAACCCATCAAGAAATTCCTGCATCAAATTCCTCCCCCAATATGATTTTTTATTCCATTATAACATATTTCGCCGATTTGTATATACATTTTTCAATAATATTTTTACACTGGTGTCAAAATATTCGGAAAAAAACTCATAAATAGCGCAGAAAGCAATCCTCTCACCGCGCCGTCGACAAAAAGTGCAGCGCAAAGAAACAGTAGAATGAAAAGATACTGCTTTGCAAAAATCCACCTGTCCTCTTTTCTTTTAATCACAATTTTCAAAGCAAGACTTTCGTAATAAGCAATTACCGGTACAAGAATCATCATTGACACAAGGTTTCCTCCGCACAGTACAACACCCCTTATGCCATAGAGTCGTAAAACAGCCGTTATCGAAAAACCTGCTGCATAACCCTTGATAAAAAGCACCGTTCCGGCTATTGCTGCGCCTTGCTTAAAAAGCGCCGCTGCCGCCAGAAAAGGAATTAGCTTTGCATTGTCAATGCAGGCGGTTTGCACGCTTTTTGACACAGTAGTACGGTAGTCCGCCACCGCTCCCTCAAGATAGCTGTACATTTCCTCCTGTTTTGCGCTTTTTACCTGTGATATCCCTCCTGACGCAATACCTGCAAAGTATGTCAGTATCATAACCCAAAATACTATCCTTCCGATGTTTTTCATAAAAAAATCTCCTTCGTGCAATAATAGTAAATTATTATTCACGAAGAAGATATAAAATTACTTAAAATTCCGCATGAAGAAATTTTTTAAGTCTTTCGATGCCTTCAACAATATTATCCATGCTGGTTGCATATGACCATCTTACATAATTTGAAACGCCAAAGCCGGTTCCCGGAACAACTGCCACCTTTGCAACGTCTAAAAACAGCTTTGCAAAATCATCCGCATTATTAATTTTCACGCCATACATAGTTTTTCCTATAAGCTCGTCAATGCTCATCATAATATAAAATGCGCCGTGCGGCTTTTTGCAGGAAACACCCGGAATGCTGTTGAACATATCTACCATAAAATCGCGGCGTTTCATAAACTGTCTGCGCATTTTGTCAACACACTCCATTCCGCCCTCGAGTGCGGCAATCGTCGCCGCCTGGGCGATTGAATTCGGGTTGGAGGAAGCATGCGACTGAATACTTGCCATCGCCTTTGCAATCTCATCGTTTGCAGCGGCATAACCAATTCTCCATCCGGTCATGGCAAAGGTTTTCGACACACCATTTATAACTATCGTCAAATCCTTTATCTTTTCATTGAACGATGCAATGCTTATGTGCTTGCCCTCATATATAAGATGCTCATAGATTTCATCGGAAACAACGTATAAATTATGCTCTACAGCAAAATCAGCAATTTCATGCAGCTCTGCCTCGGTATATACCATTCCTGTCGGATTGGACGGACTGTTCAGAACAATCGCCTTGGTTTTCGGTGTAAGTGCTTTTTCAAGGTCTGCCGCACACACCTTGAAATTTTTTTCCTCACTTGCATTTATAACAACCGGCACACCATCCGCCAGCTTAACCATTTCCGGATAACTTACCCAGTACGGTGCGGGAATAAGCACTTCGTCGCCCGGATTACATATAGCGGTAAAAGCGTTTATCAGCGAATGCTTTGCGCCGTTTGAAACCACTATGTTGCTTGGCCTATAATCAAGACCGTTTTCGTCAAGAAACTTTTTTGCAACTGCGGTTCTCAGCCTTAATGTACCCGCTGCAGGGGTGTATTTTGTTTCGCCGTTTTTAATCGCCGCAATTGCAGCTTCCTTTATATGTTCGGGCGTGTCGAAGTCCGGTTCGCCACAGCCGAAACCGACTACATCTTGACCCTCCGCCTTCATTGCCTTAAACTGTGCGTCTATCGCAAGCGTAGGTGATGGTGTTATACTTGCAGCTTTTTTAGAAATCATAATATCCTCCATATAATAAAATGAATTTTTAATCTTTAAAAAAATTCATTTTTGGCTTAAATATAATAATATTCTACTCTTTTTCATCTAAAAATGCAATATTAATTGTAATAAAAATTCACAATTATCTGTAGAAAAAGTCTTGATATTTTTATACATAAATATGCATTTTAAACAATTATTGTTCATATATTACCCTCATAAAGTTTTTATATGCAATTTTTTCCTTTATTTCGTCGGAATAAGGCAGCATGTCCAAAATCTTTTTCATATCCTGAATCCCGCTTATTCCGCGCGGCAGACATTCAACCCCGTCAAAATCACTTCCGAATCCGATATTATCCTCACCTCCAAGCGCCAAAAATCGATCAATATGTTCTCTTATGCAGGAAATATCCTCTCCCAGAAACAGCGGATAGAAATTAATCCCGACCACACCGCCGGTTTCCTTTATTTTAAGAAACTGTCTATCTGTGAGATTTCGTATGTGTCCGCAAATTACCTTCGAATTTGAATGTGTCGCAACAATCGGCTTTTTTGTAATTTCGGCAACATCCCAAAATGACTTTTCGCTAAGATGCGAAACATCGACCGTCATACCGATTTTGTTCATTTCGCACACAACATCACGTCCAAAATCCGAAAGGCCAGTGTCCTCCTTTTCGGCAACTCCGCAGGCAATTTTGTTCTTAAAATTCCACGTAAGCGCCGCAATACGAATACCCAAATCGTACAGATGATGCAGGTCGTCAAGACTTTCAATCGGCTCGCCGCCCTCCATGCTCAAAAATGCGCGAAGCGGTGTTTTTGCATTTTTCCAGTCGTCATAGCTTTTGCATACAGTTATATTATTTGCTTTTGCCTCTTCATACAATCTTTCGATAATAGCCAACGCTCGCTCCATAGCGCAGTCTTTGTATTCAGGATCTATAAATGCAGCAAAAACCTGCGTATATGTATCATACTCCGACATTCTTTTGACATCTATGTGCATATCGTTTTCTGCAAGACTTTTGTGTTGGTTTACAAGCTCGCTTATTGTGTCGCAGTGAGCATCAAAGATATTATACTTCATGCCAAATCATCCTTTCTTAGTTTAAAATCCGCCAAAGGCATTTTTTATATATGAAATTTCGGTAACTTCCGCGCCGTCAAACTTTTCTATATAGATAACCTCTATCACATCAAAGCGTATGTCGATATCGTCACGCTTGACATAATACATCGCCGTTTTCATAATCTTTTGCTGTTTTCTGAAACCAACAAATTCCGCCGGTGTTCCGTAATCCTTGCTTTTGCGTGTTTTTACCTCAACAAATGCTATCACGTTTTTATCCTTTGCAATTATGTCAATCTCGCCTTCTCTGCAGTGAAAATTCCGCTTTATCACGCTGATGCCGTTTTCCTCGAGATATTTCGCTGCCGCGGCTTCGCCAAAATTTCCTATTTCCTTTGCAGTCATATTTGATCCTCCAAAAGCTTTTTTAAAAATGTGCACCTGTGAATCGGGGATAGTCCGTATTTTTTTAACGCCTCATAGTGCGCTGCCGTTCCGTAGCCTTTGTGCTTTTCAAAGCCGTACTGTGGATATTTAGCCGCCATTTCGGTAATGTATCTGTCCCTCGATACCTTAGCCAGTATCGAGGCCGCGGCTATTGAAATGCTTTTTGCGTCACCCTTTACAATAGTTTCGTGCGGAATTTCCATGCCGCGGATTTTGTTCCCGTCTATCAGAACATAGTCCGGTTTTACCGAAAGCGAATTAACTGCACCATTCATTGCCTCAAAAGTAGCGTTTAAAATATTTATTTTGTCTATCCGCTTTTCATCAACTGCAAAAACCGCATAGCTTATAGCCTTCTCTGTTATGAGGTCATAAAGCTCATCACGCTTTTTTGCAGACAGCTTTTTAGAATCGTTTATGCCATCCAGTTCGGCATCCTCCGGCAAAATTACCGCTGCCGCATACACCGCTCCGGCAAGAGGTCCTCTGCCGGCTTCGTCAACCCCGGCAATGAATTTGAATCCCATATCTTTAATGCGGTTCTCGTTTTCATGCATAGACGCCTGCCTTGCCAGTTCTTCTTCCTTTGTCAATTTCGCCACAATTTACACCTCGCAAATATTTTTTCATTAATATTATATCATTTTTCCGAAAAATATGCTATAATATATTTATAATATTCCGGAGGTGGTAAAAATGTATATGCGAGAGGTAGATGACCCCGTAATTATTCAGTATATTATACTTTTCACTCTTACAAAGGCGAACCGCAAGGTGACGCATTCACAGCTGACCTGCCTGACGCTTGACGCCTGCAATATTAATTTTACCAATTTTCAAATTGCTCTGGACAATCTTGTTCAGATTGACTACATCAAAAAGCTAACGAACGAGCTGGACGAAAAAATGCCTATTTATCAGCTGACCGAAAAAGGTGAGCAGGCAAACGGTTTTTTTGAGCACAGCATACCTATTTATATACGCGAACAGATTGAGGAACACATCGAGCCGTATTTTGAGCAGGAGCGGCTGAAAAAAAGTGTAAAGGCGAAGCTTGCACCTATCAACGACCGAGAATATAATGTGGAATGCGCTCTTTATGAAAGCATTTCGCCACTTATGGAAATGACCTTTTATGCTGGTCCGCGCGATGTTGCGGCTCAAATGATACGCACCTTTAAATCAAAGCCGGACGTTGTATACAAAAAAATTCTCAACGCGCTTCTTGACGAAACGCACGAAAACGAAAAGTAGCCACCATTTTTACACAAAAAACACTAACCCTGGCGTAATAAACTGCCACAATTTGTGCAGACAGCGTAAAATAATTTCCTTGTGGCAAAAATATTAAATTTTAAGCAGCAAAACGACCTCGGTATTCAAAAGTAGTCATTTTTGTTTTCAAATAAATACGCTGGTGGTTGTAAAAGTAATTATAATTAATCTATAAGAATGCGAGCCTTCTAATAGGTATTAATTTTTGTATGGTAAATACATTCTGTTTTTTTTAATTCAAAAGACCTTTTCAACCAAAACATTCTCATAAGAATATCCTTTCTTTAACATCTATGGCATAATGTTTTGTGATTGTATTAGCTTAAAAAATCTATTTTTCATATATGTTAATATATTTGCTCTCTTAGCATGAAAAATCCTCCTATGGTTGTTTCTTTGATTATACCATAGGAGGGTGTTTTTTCTATTTCCCGTTTTTACCGATTCTGTTCGGATCAAAGGTGTCTGCCGTTTTTTACATACCGATTTCACGCAAAAGATCTGACAGCGTATCGGCAGAATTTTTAAGTCCTTTCATTTCCTCCTTTGAAAACGGCACCTCAAATATCCTTTCAACACCGTTTCCACCAACCATTGTCGGTACAGACAGGGCTACATCGCGGATTCCGTACTCACCATCAAAAATTCCAGAAACGGTGAGAATGGAATTTTCGTCACCTGCAATACACTCACATATTCTCGCCACCGCAACGCCAATAGCATAATATGTTGCGCCTTTCTTTTTTATAATTTCATATGCGGAATTTTTGACCTCGTTATACATATTGTCCAAATCATTCAGATCGCATTTTCCAGTAAATTTGCAAAATTCATTCATTGTCATTCCGCCGATATTGGTCACGCTCCAAGCCGCAACCTCGCTGTCGCCGTGCTCACCTATTATATAGGTATGACAGTTTCGCGCATCGATTCCGGTTTTTCGGCTTATCATATATTTAAGCCTCGATGTGTCCAACACTGTTCCCGATCCGATGACCTGATTTTTCGGCAGGCCGGACAGCTTGTATGCAACATAGGTCAGAATATCCACCGGATTAGACACCGGCATAATTATGACATCAGATGGGGCATATTTCATTATGCTTCCGATAATGGTTTTATAAAGCTCTGCGTTATCCTTCAAAAGGTCAAGACGCGTTTGCGCACCCTTTTGTGGCACTCCGGCGGTTATTACCACAATATCTGCATCCTTGCAGTCCGCATAATCCCCAGATATAACGCTGACCGGTTTCACAAGCGACACTGCGTGTGCCATATCAAGAGCGTCACCCTCTGCCTTGTCACGATTAATATCAATAAGCACAATTTCCTGAAACAGCCCACCGAGCATTATCGTATATGCGGCAGTAGATCCCACCGCACCGTCGCCTACCATAACCAGTTTTCCTCTGAACATAAAAAAACACAGCCTTTCTGTCCGCAAGCATTAATATACATTCCCAAACGCCCTATCTGCGGGCCGATATTGCGTTATAAAGGAAATTATGCTCAACGTTTTTTCGTTTGCCTGCGCAGAATGAAAATTACGACAGCACAATTTCATCCGGACTTAACTCACCTTTTCAGGCCAAATCCGCTTCTTTCCATTATATTATTTGCAATTTGTCCCAAAATATGTTATATTACGAAATGATACTTTACAAAAACCTTTTACATTTAGGGATTTAATGTACCTCAGAAGGGAGATTTTTATATGAAAAAGCTTTTGGCAGTAATTGATATGCAAAACGATTTTATAGACGGTACGCTCGGCACACGTGAAGCTGTCGAAATAACAGACAGGGTTGCAGCGAAAATTGTCGATTTTGAAGGCGAGGTTGTATTCACGCTTGATACTCATACACAGAACTATTTCAATACACAAGAGGGCATAAATCTGCCTATTATGCACTGCATAAAAGGAACACACGGCTGGGAGCTTTCGTCAAAGCTGAAGCCGCTTTCACAAAACTGCATAATTTTTGAAAAGCCTTCTTTTGGCAGTGTTGAATTTGGGAAATATGTGTCGGACAGCGGCTTTGACGAGGTATATCTTATCGGTCTGTGTACCGATATATGCGTTATTTCAAACGCTATGCTTATAAAAGCATTTGCACCCGAAACAAAGGTCATCGTCGATTCTTCATGCTGTGCAGGTACCACAAAGCAAAACCATGAAAACGCTCTTTCTGCCATGAAAATGTGCCAGATTGAAATTTTATAAAAAAGATAATTCACAATAAAAAATATAATCTAAATTTTTTAAGAATAGACGGATTTTATTATAGCAAGCACTGATTATCACAAAAATTCCGTACTATACCCTGAATGGACAGCATTGACGACAAAATTTTGTCCTTTGCCGAGACATCTGCGCATAAAAAATTACCGCTCCTTTGCTACGTGACAGGCGAAATGTCTTCGCGGCACACAAACCGAAGCGGTATTTTTATGTTTTTTACAGTTTTTTCTTAGGGTCAAACAGAGCCGGCATTTTCAGTGCTATAAAAATCAGCACCACTAATGCTATGATAAGCTCAGGGACCATATAAGTTGACTGGTATATCAGAGAATATACCCATGGATTTTGTCCCTCTGGCGCATAGCTTGCAAACAGCACAGCACCGCTTATTACAGAGCTTATAAATCTGCCCGCAACACCAACAACCGTTCCTGTGGCAATTCCCCATACTTTTTTGGGGAAAAAACCCGCAACGCCGAGTACTCCAAAAGCCAGAACATAGTCAAGCAGAATTGACATCGGATGATAAATTACTCCGTCAATCGCAAGATTGATAAGTCCGTAAATGACACCTGCGGCAATTCCGGCAAGCGGTCCGCGTCTGAACGCTATGAAAATTAACGGTATCATAGTCAGTGAAACCGATCCCCCCTGCGGCATCTTGTATATAGCAAAAAAGCTTAGTACTGCAGCGAGTGCAACAGAAACCGCAATCTCTGTCAGTTTTCTGGTTTTATACATTTTTCTGCTCCTTTCTTAATTTTAAATGAACAGAATACTTTAAGAATCAATAACAATGTATTTAATATGTTTAAGTATAAATTCAGATTATGGCAACTTCTGCCAAATATAAAAAGCGCATCTGATATGATACGCTCATTATATGTTAATTGATCCCTACGCTGGCATTATCCATATCAGGTTTATAGGGTCGAAGCTACCACTTCCTCTCAGCCTGTCTACAAGCTCCCCTTACTCTATTCATTTTCTACATTATACTACATAATTTTTGAAAATTCAAGTGTTTTCAGTCATTAAGATAAAGATTTTTTAGCTTTTCTATCACTCTTCGCTCAAGCCGCGAAACATACATCTGCGAAACATTCCATTTGTCCGAAATTTCACGCTGTGTTTTTTCATTATAAAACCTAAGCCGTACAAATTCCGCCTCCTTTTCGTCCAGCTTTGACATACAGTATTTCAAAAAATCGCTGTTTTCGATAAGCATAAAGCCCTCATCGTCTCTGCCTACCATATTCGACAGGCTTAGTCCGCCATCGGTGTATGCCTCGTCTTCAAGTGATTTTATAAACGCCGCATCACCGACACGATATGCTTCCTCTACAACTTCTCGCGGCATATTAAGGTGCTTTGCGACCTCATCCACTGTCATATTTTCCTTTTTTCTGCGCAGGTTTTCCGCCTTACAGAAAATTTCGTACAGTCGCCGCGGTATCTTGATAAAGTTGCCCTTATCGCGGAAAAATCTCCGTATTTCACCAAGAACCGTAGGCGTTGCAAATGTCGCAAACTGCACTCCGCGGTCCGGATTGAACCTCTCTACGGCATATACGACACCCATGCATGCAACTTGATATATGTCGTCATATTCAATGCCGCTGCCGTTAAACTTCTGTGCAAGAATTTTCGCTATATAAGTGTATCGGTGAACAAGCTCGTCCCTTATTTTTTTGTCACGTGTTTTTTGATACTCTTTAAACAGCACATATTCCTTTGTCACAGACTCACCTCTTATTTTACAAGATACTGCGCAATCTTCAGCGCCGTGTCATGCTTTATTTGTTCTTTTTTCTTATCCTTGTCGGAATCACGCAAACTTCGCACACCAATATAAATTTTGTCCGCATTGAGACCTATTGTTTCGAGTGCAGCGGAATTTGCAAGGCACACGGTGTCGCTATCGCCTGCGGCAGTACCTGCCCATTCGGAAGGTTTATCGAACATTTCATATTCCGAAAGTTGATCGGCATACTTTTCCGACATTAAGAAAAGGTACGAATCGGTGCACGAAAGCTCCGCTACAAGCTTTGCCTGCATCGCCGCAAGCATCTGCGCGTCAAGATCTTCCGACATATTAATGTACACTATTTGCGCCTGCTTTTCGCCGTTTCCGTTCACATCATCTATATTTTCCTGAACAAGATTGCGCAAATTTTCTGTATCTTCATCAGTCAGATAAAATTCCGAAACATAATCAATTATAATGTCATAGTCAATTTTGTTTGCGCACTGGACTGCAGTTATGGCTATAATAAACAACACAAAAGCCACTCCAATTGTATGCCATTTATAATAGTCCCAGAAATATTCCCACCATTCCTTTGTAAACCTTTTCGGTTTTTCTCCGTAAACCTCCACAATATTCACTCTCCCGTCAATGCGCAGTAATTTCCCTTCATTAATATATTCATTTTATTCTATCAAAAAAACTTATTTTTTTCAAGCATTTTAAAAAAAATTTACACTTCCGACACAATTCACCTTTTTACAAATAATAACAAAAAAAATATAACTTAGAACGAAAACGTATCTTGGAAGCAGAAATGTCTACAATATGCGTTTTTCTTATGTTAACGCATGACAAATAAGACAGACGTTGTCAAAAAACTTGCCTTATTGCAAAAATTTTGCTATTCTATACATGAAGCTTAGTACTGTTTTTGCAGACATTTTACGCTGCTGTTTTCGGTTGGGACGAATCGGCACAACGTACTTTCAGATTAGAGCTTCAACATCCGGCGGAGATATATTTTCAAAGAAAAATTTTCAGCAAATATGTACTGTTGCAGAAAAGTTTGCTTTATAGCTATATTTTTTGTCTTTTTTCGAACGACTACAAGCGAGGGAATCAGTTCGGTAAAATTATACATGATAATTTTGGCAAATATTTCTTGAATGATATACTCCGCCTTTTTTGAATGAAAATGCAGTAATCCCACAATATATTTTAAATCTCTGAACGACGTTTCAATTCCACAACGCATGGCATAGAGTTTTTTCACCGCTTCATCAGGAATTTGTTCAGCATTGAGGTTTGTAGCCACCATTTCGTATGTATTCTCTGTTATTTTGAAACGGAGTATACGAATACGCAGCTCATAAGGACTGACAATGGCAGATTTTTTACAATGTTTTGGCAGATAATCAAACGTTACAGCGCTGGCAATAAATTTATGACTATTTCTATTTTTAAATAGTTCCTTGCTTTTGTTAGTTTGCCTACGAGTTAAGAACAAATTAAGTGACATATCAAATTCATCTTCATCAGGCAATTCAAGACCGCTTGCAATGCCGTTTCTACTGGTAAAATCTTTAATACGAATTACAAAATTCATACCTTTTTCTTGGATATGAGCCATATTATTGTATGATTCATAGCCTCTGTCTGCGATAAAAATGGTTGGATGCTCTGCAGTGCAGCGGTCAACCATTTTTACAAAAGCTTTATGTTCATTTTTAACATGTGATTTCTGAACAATAGCATCAACATATGTATGAACACATAAATCATACAGAGCATTTAGATGTAACAGATTATATGGTTTTTGACCATTGGTACCGGGATAGTAGGAATCGGTATCATTTTTGTCGGTTGGTATTTGTAAATCCGAACCGTCAACAGCGAGCAAGCGGTAACCTTTATACAAAGAATTTGCTGCAATGCTATCAGTAAACATGCGAAAAAGAGTTTCAAAAGCTTCAGGCAGAATTTTTGCCCGTTGCTGCACAAAAGCAGAAGTTGATGGCGTATCTGAGCTACAAGAAAAGCAATCCATTAACTCATTAGTCAAAGAACCACCGCCCATGCAAAGAATTGATGTCATCGTTTTTTCGAATGACAATTTTCTGTTTCTGCTAAAATCCTTTTCAGGATTTGTTGAAAAAAGCCATGATACTTTGTTGATATTCTTGATAGAATTAAGCAAAGTACTCTTGATTTCCGGAATAGTGTAACTCATACGTTTTCCTCCTTGTAACAGTAAGTGATATACTTCTAATTACAAGGGTTTCTTTAACTAACGGTGTTAGTTAAAGAAACCGCACAAATCAACGGATTTGTCAAGTGTTTTTCAAAAAAAAGTTACAAAAAAAGAACCAAGCTTGTTTTTTGCTTGATTCTTTTGATGTGTCATCTTATCTTAATGACATTGGCTTGTTTTTTGCTTGATTCTTTTGATGTGTCATCTTATCTTAATGACATTGGCCTAAAGCAGCGGG
>JAQXIJ010000026.1 GCA_029007725.1 Bacillota bacterium
ATTTCCCATCGGATGCTGTGAGCAAACCGCCGTTATTCAGATATGCGAGATATTCAAACTGCGAATTATTATCCTTTGAGCCGATACCTCCTGTTACAGTACCATTCACCCTCATGTCTGCTTCTATAACTATGTACGAATATCTTCCGGCAAAGCCCGTCACCTCAAAAAAAGCATCGCTTGAGGTCTTTTTATTAATCGACAGATATTTGTTTCCGTTTCCCTTATCCTTTTCAATAGTGATGGTATTTGTTTTAGGGCTGAGACTGAGATAGTCAAATTCGCCAAGGTTTTCTTCATCAAATGTACGTATGGCAAATGTTGTATTGCCAACCGAAGTGTTTTCTACTTCCTCGGTAAACTCTGTGCTTTCTTCGTTATAATTTGCCGAAGGAATAATTGCCTTGGCAACGTCCGAATAATACGCTACAATGTTATCCATTTTAATGGTTGACTTTGAATCAGAATCCGACGTCTTAAATGTGTACTTAACGTCTGTCATACTGTTTGGGATAGTATTGGTATAATACCCTCTTTATACCATTGTGCAATGTTCTTATATCCATCTTTATATTCGTTTTCCACAGGACCGAACTTAACCTTACCGTCCTTTATATAGTATCCTTTTTCCGCGCCCCACAAAACAAGTAACTCGCTCGGGTCGTTTGCTCTTGAGAAGAACGGTACTTCGTCCTTTTTGCCGTTGCCGTTCGGGTCTTTATCCCTAAAAGCAAGCAAGGTATCATGCAACTCGTCAACAGTTGTCGGATCCTTCAGTCCGAGCTTGTTAATCCAGTCTTCTCTTACGAACCAGCCCATGCTTACGTTCATTGCATCTGTATCATAGAGGAATGACAGATAGTAAATATGTCCGTCGGCAGCAGTCAAATCTCTTTTGACATCAGGATTTTCATCTAGATATTTTTTTATATTCGGTGCATCCTTTTCAATCAAATCATCCAAAGGAACAAGTGCTCCGGCTCTTCCGTACTTGTCGGCATTATCACTGCTGATACTGATTACATCTGCAAGTTCTCCCGACGACATCATCAGGGTAAATGCCTGGTCATAATCCGTGGTATTCTTTGAAACATTTGACTTCAGTGTTACTCCTGTTTCTTTCGCTGCTTCCGCCATTATGTCACTTATGCCGCTTGCCGGCATATTGCTATTTGTCGTAAACCACGAAAGCTGAAGGTTTTCGCCGCTCGCCTTTTCGCTGTTTTTGTTGCCGCAGCCGGTCATTGTAAGCATCATTGCCGCTGCAAGTGATAATGAAATAACTCTCTTTTTCATAATGATCTCCTTCTATGTAATATTTTATTTTCAGTAATCTTTTCCCCGATTACCTAAATTACCCTTTTACTGCGCCAACCATAACGCTCTTTACAAAGTACTTTTGTATAAACGGATATACTACCAACATCGGCAAAACCGAAATTACAATCGTAGCATAGATAACCGTCTGCTTTGAAAAGTTGGTTGTGGCATCATACATATCCGTTATAGATTCCTGCTGTGAAGCGCCGATTTGCGTTATAAGGCTTGTTAAAACAACCTGCAGTGGCTGTTTGTTTGTATCTTTGAGCAAAATCATCGACCAAAGGTATCCGTTCCAGCGCTCAACCGCATAAAACAGCCATACCGTAAGCATTGTCGGAACTACAAGCGGAATATATATTCTTATAAGCGACTCAATGTCGTTTGCTCCGTCAATAGCGGCTGCGTCCTCCAAAGAATCAGGAACACTTTCAAATGCAGTTTTCAGCAACAGCACGTTAAATGTGTTTATAGCAAACGGAAGCAAAATTCCGGCACGCGAATCGAGCATTCCCAAACCTTTAATATTCAAATAGATAGGAACCATTCCGGCGCTGAACCACATTGTGATCGAAATAAACACCGAGAAAAATCTACGTGCTCCTAGTCTTTTGCGTGACAGCGGATACGCGCCGCACAGCGACAGCGCCATGCTGATAAGCGTTCCGAATATTGTATAGAATATTGTATTTGCATAACCTATCCAAATTGATGAATCCGCAAAAACCTTTTTGTATGCATCCACCGAAAAATCAACCGGCCATAATCCTACTTTTCCTTGCACTACTGCTTCGCCTGAGCTGAAAGACGCGGCAAGTATATATAAGAGTGGAAACAGTACTGCCGCAATAACTAAAAGCAAAATAACGCTGTTTATAACCCCAAAAACCTTTTCACCTTTTGTTCTTATCATTGTCACTGCCTCCTTACCATAATGCCGTTTCGGTTGTCTTTTTACTGATATAGTTTGCGGCCGAAACAAGTATCAGCGCTACTGCAGAATTAAGTAAACCGACCGCAGTCGCTATACCGTACTGACCACTTACAATACCCGTTCTGTAGACATAGGTCGAAATGACATCTGCTGTTTCGTATGTTGACGGCTGATACAAAAGCAGTATTGCTTCCTGCCCTACATTCATCAGTCCTCCGACAGCCATGATAAGCATAAGAACTATCGTAGGCAAAATTCCGGGCAAGGTTACTGTTGTGATCTGACGCCATTTTCCGCCACCGTCCAACATGCACGCTTCATATAGCTCCGTATCTATAGATGACAGTGCAGATATATATATTACGGCATTAAATCCCGCATTCTGCCATATTCCCATCAATGTATATATTGGAACAAAATAGTTTTTGTCTATCAAAAAATACTTTGCTTCAAATCCAAAATGCTTAAGAATAATATTTACAATACCTGTTGACGGCGACAAAAATGCCGTTACCATGCCGCAGACAACAACCGTTGAAATAAAGTGCGGCAGAAAGCTCATTGTCTGAACAAACTTTTTGTATGCAGTGCATCGCACCTCGTTCAGCAAAAGTGCAAGGATTATCGGTATCGGGAATCCAAAAACCAGACCTGCCAGACTAATTACAAACGAGTTCTTTATCGTTCTGAAAAAGTACGGGCTTTTGAAAAATGTCATAAAGTTATCAAATCCACACCACGCACTGCCGGTTATGCCCACCCACGGATTATTGTAATCTTTGAATGCAGCAATCAGCCCCCACATAGGTTTATATGCAAATATTATGTACCACAAGATAAACGGAACAAGGAGCAAATAAAGCAGACGGTTTTTTGCCAAATCTTTTTTAATTCTGTACATCCGGTTCCGGCGGCTGTCATTACACTTGGTTTCTTCTTTCATTTCGCTACATCCCTTTCTTACTATTGTAGCTTAATTGTACCAATAACACCGCTTAAAGTAAATTAACAAAAAATCAACTTTAATACAAAATGCACAATATTATTGTTTAATGTTATGCCAATTAGTTACATTTACATCAAAATCACTTATATCAGTATAGTTTCTTCCGTCTATAGGGGTAAGCTTTACCGTAATGTTTACTTTTCCCGATGCTTTAATTTTTATCATAATTTTTTTATATCCTTCATTGCTGAATTGACCTTCGGGGTTTGGAGTATCTGTTCCCTCAATTACCGCAAGCGGTTGTGAATCAACTGCTCTGCATGATACATCACTCGCATTTGTAAGATAGCTTAATTTAATTTTTTTACCGTTTTGTTCCAAAACAACACCATCGGTTTCTTCATTAATACTTGCTCGTGTGTTCATGAACCAATACACCGTTGAAGACTCCGCAAGATTAATTTCGTCGCGAACAATAAGGCTCTGTCTTCCATCGGCAAGCATAAAGCCTCTGTATACCGTGTTTCCGGGATAAGCACTGCTTAAATCCATAACTGCATATGGATTAACTTCGCGCTGAACAAATTTTGTAACCTTTGTATCCGCACATATGTCCTGGTCCGGCTTCTGCGACGGGTTGATTACCAGAGTATTGTGTCCATCGGCGCGCAAACGGTAATATGTCCAGCGCTTGGCGTTTACTCCCATATCAAAATAACCCGGAAGAGCATAGCTGTCACTGCCAAGGTCAACTGCAAAACTTTCTCCCTGACTGTCAAACACAAATGCACCGCAGTCCAGATGCGAGTGGTTAACCGCCGCCTTACCCGCGTGTGCCGAAAGCCATGTGCTGCCGCTTTCCCACGAACTACGCATATTCAAAACCTCGACATCGCGAAAATACGAATCACGCGGCAAATCAATTCTGCTGTCATCCTCGCCCGGGACATACCACAAAAGGTCAAGTGCTTTGGCAGCTTTTACATTTCCTCTAAGATATTTCAATCTTGCGTTTGATGTTATCGTATTATCCAGCTTTTTTGAAATCCAGAACATTTCTGGCGAATCGAGATGTCCGCTAGGTCCGCTTCCGCTGTCATGGAAATTATTCAGTCCGTTGTTTCCGTCGACTCCCAGAATAAAGCTCTGAGTTTTTCTGAAGCATTCGTAATCTGTGATAGCTAAATCACTACCGAGTGTCGACTCGCAGGTTGAAACCATTTTTGCCAGATATTCAACGGCATAATGCCAGTATCCCGCACCTTCAAACCACGCTCCGTCAGGAGCAAATGACTGCATTACATTTTTGACGCATCTCACATTTTTTTCCATCATCGAAAATGCCGCTTCGGGCTCTTCGTCCGCTATTGCCGCGGCACCCATAAACAGTCCGCCGTTGCAGACCACATTCCAGTTGTTGTCAGTTGTCGTCCACCACAGTTTGTCGTTAAATCCCTTTTCGCCTTCAGTAAGACCCATATTCATTATGCAGCTTTCCATCGTTTTCTTCTGTTCGTCTGTCCAGTAGTCGAACATCCAGTCATATGCAATTGCAAAGCCTGCCGTCATTTCCGCTGTATCCAGAAAATGATTTGGATCCCAGTCGGGAAATTCTGACGCGGTACTTATAATATCCCATGTTTTATCGGCATATTTTGTATCACCAGTCAGCCTGTACGCCATTCCGAGAGCAAGTGAAAACAGCTTTACTCTCCTTGAAATTTCTAATATGTGCCCGGTGTCGTCCTTAAGATATCCGATATAGCACCATGAATTTGTATTAGTTGTCGTAAAATCGTGCACTACATTATCTGCCCAATGTATTACATAGTCCGACCAGTCCGCAATATTTGAATTTGTCGTACGTTCCTTTTTAATCCGCTCAAAATCCTCGCCTCGTGCAATAATTCTTGGATGAACCCCGGCGCTGTTCTCATCAAACAGCTTTTTGATTTCCTCGGCGCTGTAACTGCTTTTTATTAATGATTTATATCGGCCCATTGGAATCATGTCACCGTCGTCGCTCCAAGCCATAACCTTCATAACAGTATCCGGTGTTACGCCGCTGAGTGTAAAATTCAATGTTACATTTTCAGCCGAGTTTGCACCTATATTCACTGGATCCGACATTTTTACCAATTTAAGAACGTTTTTTTCGTAAACAGCAGCCTCCAGCCTTACGTTTTTTGCCGTTGTCAGTCTGTTATGTATTCTTGCCGCCATCTCTAATGTGCCGTTTTGTAGCTGAGCAGTCTGTGTACCATTACACTTTATTGAAAGTGTATCCGAAGCAATTCCGTAATCGGAATCGCTGTAAATCTTTATGTCATCGCACAAAATGCGGCATTTTTGGTCATTTCCAACAAACGCCTGAACACGCAGCGAACAATTTCCTGCATCAAATTTCGTATAGTAGCTTGTGTAATCATCGATTGCTGCTTTCAAAATACCCCCTTTATAAATTTCAATCTTTTTGCCGGTAATGCGAATATTAATTTCTGACAGCTCGGTTGTTGAAATAGTCTCAACAGATACAGAACCCGAGTTTGTCGACACATTCGGAAGATATGATATTTTGTCCTCGAACAATGAAAACAGAATAAGCGTTCCCGGTCCCGCAGAATTTTTTCCATCGCGCAGGGCAATGTTTGCCCAGCCGTTTTCTTTTGCATCTCTGCAAATCTTAAGTGATATCTCGGCATTACCTTCTATGCTGAAATTTTTTGACTGAATAAAAGCATCATTTGCTGCCGAGGATGTATAGACTATGCTTTCTGCTGCAAACTTATTACCATCTGCACTCTCGACATTAATTCTTCCGCCGGTTGCAGCCTTTTCTTCCACCTGCCACTGACTGCTGCTTGAAAACTTTCCTGACGGATAACTTTCAAAGTCCTCCGAAAAAATCAGTTTTGGCTTGACCAGCCTATATGCTTTCCCCGAGTCAGTTTTAAGCGTCATGCCCGATACTGCCTCATCTGTTTTTCCGGCCTGTTTTCCGTTTGCTCCGTAGACTGTCAAATATTCGTTTTTATTTTCGCGCATCAAGTCGGCTGTAAGCTCCGAAACCTGAATACTGTCACCAATTCCGCTTATCGTACTGTCATCTATATTATATATTGAAGAAACCAGTCTGACACCCTGGTCCGCTTTATCAGCGGCGGCTATAGAGTAACACATAGACTGTTTTTTATTATTCGAAATAACAAACAGCTTCATGTCATCCGTAATAATAGCTCCGCTGTCACACTGTACACCGTACCGGTCGGTCACCTTAAATGAACAGTTTCCTTTGAGCCTGCTTAAAAATTGTCCAACAGTTATTGTTTCCGGTACGCTGATTATATACTGCGAATTATCAACATCAAAATCTGATGAAAAGCTCATATCCGCAATGTCAGAATATTTTAGAACCTCTCCGTTTTCTGAACTGACAACCAGAACATTTCCATCCTCAAGGTTTCCCGTCTGCTGCACCGAAAATGTGTCATCCTTATATATACGCGCCGAAGTGCAGCCATCAGCAATCATTTTATCACAAAGTTCTTTTACCGACTTTTTTTCATATAAATATATAGTAGAATCTATGTCCGATGTCACCCTGTCTTTTTCAGGGTCGTAATTACCTATATACCACCTTATATTGTCATAACCTGTCAAATTGTTTTTGTGATTATAGGTGCTTGCATTTGTTGTCAGAGCAATCAGCTTTATTCTAGTAAACGATGTAATGTTTTCGCTTGTTACCTCCGTATTTTCAAGCACCTTTTCTCCATTTAAATAATAGTCAGCACATTTTGTTCCGGCATGATATGTAACCGCCATCTTATACCACCTCCCCGGTTTCCATGAACCTACCTTGGTATAATGACAACGTATGCTTCCGTCATCGTACAATCCGCCGACCTCATTCATACCATTATTAATTCCAATCACCATATAGCTGCGCATCGATTCAGCCGGAGCATAAAGACTTGCTTCAAGCGTTACGTCTTGATTATTTACGGTATACCAATATCCCAAAAAAGGATCTGCTCCGGAATCGCTTCCAACATTGCTTCCGTCATAATCCGTAGTTTTTATAAAAAACGCATAGTCTCTTACGTCTTTTCCTCCCATTCCGCCCTTTACAAACGAAGTATTCCATGTATAATCTCCGCCCACTTTACTTAGGTCAAATTTGTTTGGGGCAGTATTATCATTTATTGATGCTGTAAAGCTGCTTCTAATGATCATTTCATTGGCCGCCGACACAATTGGCACGTAGCTGTGCACAAACATAATCATAAGAACAGCAGCCGCAATTATCCTTTTTTTCATTGCACCGCACCTCTTTCTTTTTTCCCTGTTTATAATAAATTATATATTAAACGCGCGTCAAAATCAATTAACAAAAAACAAACTATACAACATTTTTCATTATAAATATATACATTTTATCCATAATATACAAATTTGTATATATAAAGCCAAAAGGGCGACATTAAAAAAAGAGCCTCACCAAAAGGCTCTCTTAAAAATCGTTTTGTGTTTTCTCAGCCGATAAGATGGAAGTTCACAATAAGTGCGGCAAAGACGATTGATACCGTGGAAAGAAGCTTTATGAGGATATTTATTGAAGGTCCCGATGTGTCCTTAAATGGGTCACCCACCGTATCGCCGACAACAGCCGCCTTATGCGCATCGCTGCCCTTGCCGCCGTAGTTTCCTCCCTCAATATATTTTTTTGCATTATCCCACGCGCCGCCGGCATTTGACATCAGAATTGCCATCAAAAATCCTGTAACAGTTGCACCCGCAAGCATTCCTATAACGCCGTTGGGTCCGAGAACCAGTCCCGTCAAAATCGGCACAACTACCGCTATTATCGTCGGCAGCACCATTTCATTAAGACTTGATTTCGTGCATATATCTATGCAGGAAGCATAGTCTGCCTCCGCTTCGCCGGTCATAATTCCCTTTATCTGTTGAAACTGTCTGCGAACTTCAACAACAATGCTTTGTGCAGCACGTCCGACAGATTCCATTGTCAGCGCCGCAAATACAAACGGCAGACAACCGCCGATAAACAGTCCCACAAGTACGACAGGATTCATAATACTCATGTCTATTTCAAAGTTGCCTATGCTTTTTATCTTATCTATATATGAAGCAATCAGTGCAAGCGCGGTAAGCGCGGCTGAGCCTATCGCAAAGCCCTTTCCGGTAGCCGCCGTGGTGTTGCCAAGCGAGTCGAGAGCATCGGTCTTTTCTCTTATAGAATGGTCAAGCCCTGACATTTCGGCAATTCCTCCGGCATTATCCGCAACCGGTCCGTACGCATCGGTCGCAAGGGTAATCCCAAGCGTAGACAGCATTCCGACCGCTGCCAGAGCAATTCCGTACAATCCCATTTCTAAATCTCCGCGTCCGCCGATAAAGAAAGAAATCAGGATACACACCACAATAATTATTACTGGCAGCGCGGTAGAAAGCATACCTAGGCTCATTCCTCCTATGATAATTGTTGCAGAACCCGTTTCTGATGTAGACGCAAGCTTTTTAGTAGGCCTATAGCTATCCGAAGTGAAGTATTCTGTAGACAATCCTATCAGCACTCCGGAAATTAAGCCTGAAAGTATTGCAGCATACAGCAATATATTTTCTTTTCCGAGTATGAACCATACAAGCGGAAAAGCGGAAATGGCAACAAGTACCGCACTCAAGTTGGTTCCTCTGTTAAGGGCTTTCAAAAGAGTCTTTTGATCTGTGTTTTCTCCGGTTTTTACAAAAAACGAACCAATAACCGAGGAAAGTATTCCGATAACTGCCATAAGCAGAGGCACCGCAACAGCCTTAACATCTGCAAAAGCAGCAACACCCAATGCACATGCTGAAACAATAGATCCGAAATATGATTCGTACAAATCGGCGCCCATGCCGGCAACATCGCCTACGTTATCTCCCACGTTGTCCGCTATAACGGCAGGATTTCTTGGGTCATCTTCTGGAATACCAGCTTCAACCTTTCCTACAAGGTCGGCGCCGACATCTGCCGCCTTTGTGAAAACGCCTCCTCCTACACGCGCAAACAATGCCATTGATGAAGCGCCCATACCGAATGTAACCATGGTTGCCGCAATTTCCTGAATATCACAGTCAAAAACATAATAAAGCAGCGAAAACCAAACAGTTATATCAAAAAGTCCAAGTCCAACGACCGCAAATCCCATTACCGAACCTGCCGCAAATGCCACATTAAGACCCTTGTTGAGTCCCTCGGTACAGGCATTTGCAGTTCTTGAATTTGCGGCAGTCGCAATTTTCATGCCCACAAAGCCTGCAAGTGCAGAATAGCAACCGCCGGTAATGAAAGCAAAGGGCACATAGATGGAAAGCATCTTAAACCGCGACAAAATAATCAAAAACACGAACATAAATACAAAAAAGATCGCAACAACCCTGTACTGCCGTTTAAGATATGCGTCTGCTCCTGTTCTGATGTATCCTGCTATCCTTTTCATGCGTTCATTTCCCTCTAAAAAGCCCAGCACCTTTTTTGCTCTTATGAAAGCAAAAAAGAGCGCAATTAAAGCTCCGGCAAAAGTAGCCAACACCAAGGTACGTTCCATAAAAATAACCTTCTTTCCGCAATTTAGGTCAAATACTTAACACCATTGTATACTATTACCAAATTTATGCTATCATTTTTTTGCACTTTTGTCAACACACTGCCGAAAAAGAGCAAATGTGTTTTTTAATAAAGCATCAGTATCATCGGAATTGTTGCAATAGATAAAATTGTGCATACCGATACAATTTCGGCAGCATAAGTCGAGTCCAGGCGGTACTTTGTCGCAAGCAATGCTGACACAGCAGCTGTTGGACATGCCGAAGATATTATTATTGACCGCGATATTGTTGAGTCAATTTTCAAAAGCCTTGCGACGGCAATAGTAATCATCGGAAATATTATGAGCCGTATTGCAGTCACAAGATACAGTCTGGAATTTTTCAGTGCTTTTTTAAAGTCAACCTTTGTCAGATATGCACCCATCACTATCATCGCAAGTGGGGTATTGATTTCCGCCATATAATCGATACCGCTTTCCAATACATAAGGCAGCTTTATTCCTAAAGCAAACATCAAAAGTGCAATCAGCGTTCCGACTATGCCAGGATTTGTAATGATTTTCTTAATTGACAGTTCCTTGAGGCTTCCGCTGTAAACGCAGATTCCGTGCGTCCAGTACAAAATAGTAAATACCGCAAGATATGCCGAACCGTAAAACACGCCGTCAGTACCCATTGCAGCTGTCAGAAGCGGAATTGCCATAAATCCGCAGTTAGAATAGACCGATGCAAATATGTCAATTCTGTAATGAAGAGTTTCTTCCTTTCGGAACAGGATAGTACACAGCAAAATTCCGATTATATGCACTAAAAGTGATAACCCTGCGGCAATCAGCAAATTTCTCACAAGCTCAAAGCTGAAATCCATCTGATATGCTCGTATAAGCACGCACGGCGTTACCACAAAAAGCAGAATATCTGTCATCTGCTTTGTGCCGTCATCATTTACAATTCCTGTTTTTGCAAGTACAAATCCCAATGCCATCAGCACAAAAATGATAAGCCCCTGAACAAATACTATTTCGCTTAATTCCATATATATCTCCATTTATAACTATATTTCGCATTATCTTCTGTTTATCTGATTATATATTATTTCCGCCAATAAATCAACAAATATTCCCCCCGCGCGCACAGTTTTGTTAAATAAAAACAAATCAGACCTCAATTATTATTTATCCTTGTTGATATTTTTTGCATTTTAGTACCAATTTATCAATATTTTTTACAGTTTTTACATCCAAGAAGTGCTCAATTTTTTCCACCTGTTCCAGTTCGTTTGCACTGTTGTTTACAAAACATAGAAAATTATGCAAAACCTCATGTCTGTATATAAGATACTTTCCTTTTTTCATTCCCTCGGCAGTCGGAACAATGTAGCCATATTTCTCGAATTCAATCAGTGACAAGCTTCGCATTTTCGTTGCTATTTTCGTAACCGAGGACGGTCGGACATTAAGCGCTTGCGACAACTCACCAACGCGTGCAAAACCTTTCAGCTGGGAAATACGGCATATCATTTCAAGATAATCCTCCATTGCATAGGTCATTTTTTTCGATTCCGACAACTCATAGCCTTTTAGTGTATGAAAATCATTTTCCATAACATTACCCTGTAACACATCACATTATCCTTTCATATGATAGCATTGGGAAATAAAGTTTCCCTATTCTAAATATATAATGAGGTGTTGAATATTATGAATGATATATGTAGTTTGACAAATCTTGACGTAGGACAGTTTGCAAAGGTCGGCAGCCTTTTATCATGCGGAAGCATACGTCGCAGGCTTCAGGACATAGGTCTTATAGAAGGGACCGAGGTGGAATGTGTACTTAAAAGTCCATGCGGAGACCCCGCCGCATATCAGATACGCGGTGCCGTCATTGCACTGAGAAACGAAGATGCCGAAAATATTCTTGTTTCGATGAGTAAGGAGGTATAATATGGGACTTACAGCCAAATCCACAGGAATCAAAGCTGTCGATATGGGCTTTTGTATAAAAAAGCTCACCCACAACGACAGCGTTATTGCTCTTGCTGGGAATCCAAACGTTGGAAAAAGCACTGTCTTTAACGCTTTGACCGGTCTTAAACAACATACTGGCAACTGGCCCGGAAAAACCGTCACAAATGCCCAGGGAATATGTTCTCATAACGGTGAAAATATCGTTATGGTCGATATTCCCGGTACATACTCGCTTATGGCGCATTCTCAAGAGGAGGAGGTTGCAAGGGATTTTATATGCTTCGGGAATCCTGATGGAGTAGTTGTTGTCTGCGACGCCACTTGTCTTGAGCGCAACTTAAACCTTGTTCTGCAAACGATTGAAATAACAAAAAATGTTGTAGTATGCGTTAACCTTATGGACGAAGCGAAAAAAAAAGATATTACGATAAATCTCAAAGCACTTTCGCAAAGGCTGGGAGTGCCGGCTGTGGGCACAAGCGCGGCAAGCGGCAAAGGCTTAAAGCAGCTTATGGACAGCGTTTTAAAAATGCTGAAAAACGGAAATGAAAACGCTATCGTGCCACACTATACCGTTCCTGTTGAAGAGGCGCTGTCCGTTCTTGTTCCGATACTTTCCGAAAAATGTGCAAAAAAAAATGTAAATCCGCGCTGGGCGGCACTGCGGCTACTCGAATCGGACGAAAAACTTATACTAAATCTTAATGAGCACATCGGGTATGACCTGCTTGCAGATAAAGACGTGTCAGACGCCATTGATGCGGCCACAAAAATTCTTCAGGATAACGGCATCTCAAAGGAAAAGCTGAAGGATATCATTGTTTCTTGCATAGTTCTTACAGCAGAAGACATATGCAACGATGCTCTTGTTTATGAAAACAATCGCTATGACAGCTTTGACCGTAAAATCGACCGTATTCTTACCAACCGCATAACCGGAATACCGGTTATGATTTTATTGCTCGGATTCATTTTTTGGCTGACAGTTTCGGGTGCAAACGTCCCGTCCGGAATTCTTTCTGGAATATTCAAAATGATTGAGGAAAAGCTTTTGGATTTCTGCCTTTACTTAAATGTACCGGAGATTATTTATGAACCGCTGATTTTCGGTATATATCACGTTCTCACATGGGTAATCGCCGTCATGCTGCCGCCGATGGCAATATTTTTCCCGCTTTTTACTCTGCTTGAGGACTTGGGATATCTGCCGCGCGTTGCCTTTAATCTCGATAAACAATTTAAAAAATGCTGTGCCTGCGGCAAACAGGCACTTACCATGTGCATGGGGTTTGGCTGCAACGCTGCTGGAATTGTCGGCTGCCGTATAATAGATTCGCCGCGTGAGCGGCTTATTGCAATGCTGACCAACAGCTTTGTGCCGTGTAACGGAAGATTTCCTACGCTGATTTCTATAATTTCAATGTTTTTTGTATTTTCCGTTGCATCGCCGTTTCAGTCAGTAATCGGCGCTGGAATACTTACTCTTATAGTCCTACTGGGCATATTTTCTACATTTGCAGTATCTAAAATACTTTCAAAAACCATTTTAAAGGGCCAGCCGTCCTCATTCACTCTTGAACTGCCACCTTACCGCAAGCCCCGAATCGGCAGAATTATTATACGCTCGGTTTTTGACCGAACCATGTTCGTGCTGGGCAGAGCCGCAGCGGTTGCCGCTCCCGCTGGGCTTATAATATGGATTTTTGCAAATGTTCACTTGGGCGATATGACTCTGCTTAAAATATGCAGTGACTTCCTTGACCCGTTTGCGCAGACAGTCGGCATGGACGGAACAATACTTTTCGCCTTTATTCTCGGCTTTCCGGCAAATGAAATCGTTATTCCGATTATCATTATGTCATATATGTCCAGCGGAACCTTGACTGAATTTGAGAGTCTTGCCGAGCTGAAAAGCCTTCTGGTTGCCAACGGCTGGACCTGGATTACTGCTGTAAATGTAATGCTGTTTTCGCTTATGCACTGGCCCTGCTCGACAACTATGCTTACAATAAAAAAGGAAACCGGCAGTATTAAATGGACCCTATTGGCATTTCTCATTCCAACAATATTAGGCTTTACGGTATGTTTTTTATTCACAATGCTTACGCGCGTGCTCTAAAAATGTCTTACTTTCTGCAAGACATTTTTCATACTGCCGAAAAAGGAGGTCAATCACAAGCTAAATTTGTTTTATTACGCTTTGCGCGAACAATTTGCCGTAAATCATACGAAAATTCAGTGAATAATTTTTATTTGATAATTAAATACAAATGCCCGAAATCTCATGAGATTCCGGGCATTTGTATTTGGTTCCTTACGGTGCGTCCTCTAACCTACCCACGTAAAACGACGAGGCCGCCCCAACTAAATTTACCTTCCTGTTTTAACTTTTCCCGGTGTGCCGATAGGTTTATCTATGTGCTGAAATATTTTGAGAAAATCAAGGCATTTTTTATACCTATTCCGAAATTTGCCGTATAATTTTATCTGCCAGCACCCCTGTGCGTCTGGCATCGATCAAAAGTCCGTAATTATATTCAATTTCGTTTTCAAAGCACTGTGCCATACGAAGATTACATAATCCTTCCGAGACTCTGTACTGATATCTGCGCTTTACAAGCGCCAGCTCTTTTGCACACTGTTCGTCAACCCCATCAAGTCCCGCTTCTTTATAAAAATCCAGTACCGAATCTCGGCTTTCTGAAGGAAACATTTCATGTGGTGCAGTGGAATCAAACACACAGAAGGACAAGTCGCGCGCCAACACCATATCAAGGCTGTTGGGATCAAAGCTGCAATAGTACACCTCAACATCATGACCCGCATTCTGCAAAGCATCGGCAAGGCGCTTTAAAAACGTGGATTTTCCCGTCCCCGGTCTGCCTTTTATAAAATAACGCTTTGACAAATTTTCTGTCAGGTTGTTTATATAATTAACCGAGCCGTCAGGTGTTGACGCACCGAAAAACCTGCTGTACCTGCCACCTTTTACTACCGGTTTACCCGGTTTTACAAGTCCCTTTATAACCCTGTCGCCAAAGTCGTTTAAAATCTCAAAATTCATTTGGGTTATGTAAATTTGCTCCCACTCGTCATGAATAGCCTTGCCCTCCGAAAATGCAGAATACATTCCTGTATAGGCCTTTTGTGCCTTTTTTTCAAGATCTGCCAGATAACGGGCTTTTTCTTCCGTCAGCCCTTTTCGAATCAGTTCATCCGCCGAAAATTCCTGTATTGCAGCGACCGAGCCCAAGCATTCTCTGTCCATAAGCGCCACACCCGAATCTCTTAGAACAACCCCATCCAGCTTCGTTATATCAAATGGGCTAACTATACATTCCACATTTGTATCTTTGAGTTCAAAGTGATTTGCGGCAAGACTCATAAGCTCTGTTTTCGCGCTTTTCGACCTGCCATTTACCGCATACACTTTCGATATGCCTTCAAAATTATTTTCTGCCAGATTCACACATCCTGCCGATGTGTTTGCACGTACAAAATATTTCCTTGTCATATAACTCATTCCTTTCTGAGGCAAATTTCTGCCATAATTATTATATGCATTTCGTTGTTAATCTTGCCCGGAATATCGGAAAATAATAAAAACACTTCCGTAATGGAAGTGTTTTTATCGGTGCTTTGCAGTTATTTCTTTATAATTGAGAAATTAAATACAACCTTTTTATCATTCATTCTGTATTTGTCCTTAAGCGGAGCACCGCAGCTGTTTGAACCTATACCGCTCACCTTATAGTCGATTCTCAGGTTTGCGGATTTGCTCTTTTCAAGGTCATAGCAATAATCCTTTTTCGTCATTTCTTCCGCAGAATAGTCCGAAACGTTGAATTCAAAGCCTCTCTGTGATACAAAGGCATGGTTCTTAAATTCAAGATATTTCGTATTATAGTGGTTGCCGTGTTCCTGCGGCTTTATGTAATTCACATATTCCTTTTCGGAACTGCTTTCATACATACCCATCTTTGACGCGTGGTGCATATCAATATATGATTCGTGCGGTCCGAATCCAAAGTATCTGAAGTCCTTTTCGGATACCGTACATTCGAAGCCGAGTCTTGGCAAAAAAGTGCGCTTTGTATCAAAATCACCCTCAAGGCTGACATCAATTCTACCGTCTGCAAAGAAGGCATATTTAGCCTTATATCTGAAAAACGGCATTCGTGATACGCTTGACAAAACTCCGTCAACGGTTATTATATTTTTATTAACTTCTGCCGAATAAACCTTGCTGTGGAGCTTGTTATAGTTTTCGTCAAACCATTGGCTCTTTATATTTCTGTCATTGTCGGTCGGTGCTCTCCAAACAGTCAGCTTCATCGGAGAATCCAAAAATTCGTCCAGCTTTTCGATATATCCGTAATGCATATTGAAGATATAGTCAAATCCGTTTCCGCTTATGTGCGCACACTCTCCGTCTACAGAAATCTCCGCTTTTTCGCCGCCGTTTATTTCTGCGGCGGCAGCCTTTATTTCGTGCTGTTCGGCAGCTACCTCAAGACCGTTTTTATCCTTTACCGAAATGTTGAGATATTCTCCGTATTTATATTCCGTGTCCGGTATAGAAATCTCAGTAACTGCACTTTCATGCGGCCTCACGTCAAGATTCACGGTCTTTTTGTCAATTACCTTTCCGTCAGCGGTTATGCTTATTTCTATTTCAAATTCATTCAGATTTGTAAAGTCGCGCTTATTAAAAACTGTCAGCTTGTTTCCGCACAGGCAGGTTTTTACCGGCTGATAAGCATATTTTGCTTCGAGCGAGCCTGCCTTAAAGCTTCTGTCGCTGAACACCAGTCCGTCACAGCAGAAGTTGACGTCATGAGTTTCCTCGTCAAAGGCACCGCCATAGCGAAGCATTCCCTTGCTGTCGGGTGCAACATGGTCTGCCCATTCCCAGATGCAGCCGCCTATCATGTTCGGGTACTTTTCAATAACGTTCCAGTAATCAACAACATCCCCCGGTCCGTTGCCCATTGCATGGCTGTATTCGCACCAGAATATCGGTCTTGTGTCACCGGTTTCACGTAAATAGTCAATAAGATTGCTTGTTGTACTGTACATTCTGCTTACAACATCTACGCTGTCCGGATCCTTTGCACGGTCATTAAGATAAAATGAACCTTCGTAGTGAATAAGTCTTTCTATTCCACCATTCTCTTTTTGTCTGTTTTTTATAAACGCGCTCATTGCGGCAATGTTATCGCCGTAATTACTTTCATTACCCATGCTCCACATAACCACACAAGTGTGGTTTTTGTCGCGTTCGAACAGTCTTTCGGCGCGGTCGATAAACGCGTCATGCCAGTCCGGATTACGGCTGGGCCAGATCGTGTCCGCATCATAAATCCAATTACAGTTTCTGTTTGCAAATCCGTGGGTCTCTATATCCGCTTCGTCTATAACATAAAATCCCAACTCGTCACAAAGCTCAATAAAACGTGGCTGCGGCGGATAGTGCGAGGTTCTTATAGCATTTATGTTAAGCTCCTTCATTTTTAGAAGCTCGGCACGCATTTCATCATAGGTCAGTACATAGCCGTTATACGGGTGCGTATCATGGTGATTTATTCCCTTGAGCTTAACACTTACTCCATTTATCAAAAGCTCTCCTTTGCTGCTTACGCTTTGATCTCTCAGTCCTATTTTAAACGGAATATATTCATTTCCGTGCTTTACTATAACAGTATAAAGATACGGCTTTTCGGCATTCCACAAAACAGGCTTTGAAAGATCGGCTTTATTTCCGTCCATATCATATACCTCATATTCGCCGTCATAATATATTCCTTTTGCATCAAATGCAATTTCTATATCCGACAAATGTCCATTTTCTCTCGACAAAATATATACATCTCGGAAAATTCCGTTATTTCTGAAAAAGTCCTGATCCTCAAGATAGCTTCCGACACACCACTTATATACCTTTGCGATAATTTCGTTTTCGCCCTCGTTCAGATTTATTTTAAATTCAGACGTACAGTGCGAAACGGTAGAAAATCCGACATATTCGCCGTTTACAAACAACTCGACGCACGGAGCGACACCCTCAAAAACAATATAGTTTTCACGTTCTGCCGTTTCTTTATCGACAGTTACGATTTTGCGGTATACGCCAAGCGCATTATCATCCGGAACATACGGCGGATCAACCGGGTACGGGTAATTTACATTGGTATAGTTCGGGTTCTCATAGCCGGTTGTCTGCCAACAGGATGGAACCTTTACGTTATCCCAGTCGCTGATTTTTGCCGGGCAGTCGATATCACGCCTATAGTACTTAAACTGCCACTCGCCGTTTAACAGCATAAAATATTTCGAGTCCTCACGTTTTCCCAAAAGTGCCTTTTTTTGCGTTTCGTACGGAATATAGTACGAACGCGGAGGCTCCGTATTTTCGTGTATGTATTTCAAATTTTCGTATTTTCTCATTGCTTTTCCTCCCGAGAAATAAAATATATTTAACCCATTTGAAATGGTATTATTCCAAGATGCAGGTGGCAAAACCCTTTACAGCATTCCGTCCTATACCGAAGAACAGATATTTTGAGTACAGTGTATCCGCATCAATTTTTACGTTTTTTCAATACGAATGCCACGCGAATAGGATGCAAGCAGCAAGTCAACACCGTTTTTGATGCACGCACAAGACTTGCGCTTCAGCCTTTTCAGCTGAAGCTGTGTCACACATCGAAGTAATGCAGACGGTACTCGGAAAATATGTATTGTTTATTTTCTTTCCTGCACAAATTCCGTGCGGCCACTCTGCCATAATTTTTTCGGGTATAACGCACTGCTCAAGCGGTTTTGTATCCACGGAATAAAACTCCGTAAGCATTGCTATTTTATCATCAAGAGCCATGTGTGTCAATATATATTTGAAATTATTTCCCATTTTGTAAAATATGCCGATATTGTCGATTTTCTGCCCGTGGTCAAGCCAACGTATTATACCATATTCGTTGGTAATCAACCACGCCTTTAGTATCTTCTGTTTGTTTTACACATATTAACTTTTTGTTATATGTTTTAATGAAATTATCGATATTCTTGCAGATTCTTTTCAAACATTTTTTCATAGCAAATGCAACGACCTCACCGTTTTATCTCGAATTATAAATTATGAATTTTAAAAAATGTTTTAACAGCATGACAAAATTCTCAAGACGACTGTCCGTGTACTATTTTTGCTTGACATTTTACCTATTTATGATATAATTCGTTTTGTAAGTCAAAAATCACCAGAAAAAATTTTTAATGAAACACACATCTCAGTTACCATAAGCGGTCAGAATCATATAGCAATCATCTAATTTCTGCCGGTTATGCATAGAAATAACATCGTAGCAAACGTTATATACAGATTCATTTATCAAAGCGTTATCAAAAAAATGAACAGTTTCCGGTTCGTCGGCGGTCACGTAATATATATATCATCAATAGCACGGATGAATAGGTTGTCGCATACGACATTGACAGAGAAGGCATCAGTCTGCTGCCTCAGCAGATTGAGTTCGTATTTTGTGACCTTTTTAGCTTTGCAATATCAGCGTTCCAAAGCAGCAATATATAATCAGACGGCAGCTACGTGGTTACTAATTTTTACAACAAACATAAGATTTTTTTTACGTGTTTTACTGCATTCATTTCGAATATATCTGTGGTCGGCAACAATTTTGGATAACCCATTACTATATTTAAGTATTTTCAAATTTGAAGCAGTAATCGAGTTCTTTCATTATATAAACAAAACGCGCATCGAAAAGGCAAAGGAACTGATTTTGGCAACTGCCGACTAAAAAAGAAAAAATGCAAACAATACCGGATTTAGTAATATCCGAACCTTTATGCATATGCTTATGAAGAACTAATGCATAATCATACCGTGAAATTACCGCGAAAATATGAAAAAAATATATTAAGGAGATTAAATATGGAAAT
>JAQXIJ010000027.1 GCA_029007725.1 Bacillota bacterium
TCTCTTTGCGTTCCATCTCTAGCGCCCTCTCTTCAGGGCTTAATTTGTACTTTGGCATAATTAAAACCTCCAAATTGATATTTTTATTATATATCATCTTGGAGGTATCGTAAAGACTTTACACAAAATCCGGGCTTGTCTCTAAAATTTTTGTGCAGTGTGCCCTCCCAGAAAAAATAGACAGTAAAAAGCTGCAAAAAACGGAATTAATCGTAATAATTCTTTTGTTTTCGTAGAAGTGGTCGCATTTATTCCACGGTTTGCTTGCGGTCGACCTCTGCCTACATGATATTCCGGCGAAAGGACGAAGCAGCCCCAAGGGTGATTCGCCTCGGCAGAAGCCTATTATATCGGCTCCCCATTGTCAAGCAACGCATATGCCATAAACGCTCAGCAGGTTCTCGTATGCAAGCGGATACAGCCAATTAAGTGCCGATTGAAGCCGTACGGCATTGTAATATGCCTCGATATATGAAAATATATCAGCTTGCGCTTCAGCTCTTGTTCTATAGTGCTTATGATGTACAAGTTCACATATCTATATTATTCGTAATTTGTTATAAACGTTATTTTTTAAGAACAAGTAAATACTTGTAATTTTTGATTGTATAATGTTTGCATACGGAAGCAACAGTGTCTGTAAACCTTTGTCTGATTGACGGAGCGTCCGCAATTGCACATTAGGATTATTATTATTGATAATGCTGTCAATATTATTGTAATTCTGCACATCTTTCCCACATATTGATACTTGAGGCAGACCTTTTCACATTATTTTTATTTTAGAAGTGACATTGCCTCGCTCAATGTTCTTGCGCCGAGCAGTTTAAATCCGTCAGGAACCCTAACTCCGCGGATTGACTGTTTAGGAACAACAGCGGTTTTAAATCCGAGTTTTGCGGCTTCAGATATTCGTTTTTCGAGCTGAGAAATGCTTCGTATTTCGCCGCCAAGTCCGACTTCGCCGATAAAAATCATATCATGAGGAATCTGAATATCTTTTTTTCCTGTGACTATTGCCGCACATAGACCGAGATCTACGGCGGTTTCATCAATTCTAAGTCCACCGGCAACATTTATATATACGTCAAAATTTGAAAGATTTATCCTTGCACGCTTTTCAAGTACCGCAATCATAAGTATGACACGGCTCATGTCGATACCGGATGACATCCTGCGTGGATTCCCGAAACCGGTTGGAGTAACAAGAGCCTGAATTTCGGCAAGCACGCCGCGGCTGCCCTCCATAGTACATACAATGCTTGAACCGGATGTGTTTCCGCTGCGCCCCTCAAGAAGCATGGCAGACGGATTTTCGACTTCGACAAGACCGTTATTCTGCATTACAAAAACACCGATTTCGTTAGTTGAACCGAATCTGTTTTTGACTGCGCGCAGAATGCGAAAGGTCATCTGACGATCCCCATCAAAGTAAAGAACAGAATCTACCATGTGTTCAAGAACGCGCGGACCGGCGAGCGAACCGTCCTTGGTCACGTGACCGACAATGAACATTGAAATATCATTCTGCTTTGCGATGTGCATGAATGCATTGGTTGCTTCGCGCACCTGGGGCACACTGCCCGAGACCGACTGAATTTCTTCGCAGTTCATGGTTTGAATTGAATCGATTATAACTATATCGGGCTCGACCTGATTTATATATTCGAGTACTGTGCCGACATCGGTTTCCGATACAAGATAAAGGTTAGCACAGTCAACACCCAGCCGTTCGGCACGGAGTTTGATCTGACGCTCCGATTCTTCCCCCGATACATAAAGAATCTTTCGGCTTTCGGCAAGACTTTGACATATTTGCAGCAACAGAGTGGATTTTCCTATGCCGGGGTCTCCTCCGACAAGAACCAGTGAACCCTTTACAATGCCTCCGCCCAAAACGCGGTCAAGCTCCGAAAGACCAGTAGAATATCGCACTTCAAGATCGGTTTTTATTTGGCGCAGTGTTGAAACAGGGCGCGTGGGCACACTTTTTTTTACAGTACCAGGCAATTTCTTTTCTTCATGCATAACCGTCTCGTCAAAGGTACTCCACTGATTGCAAGAAGGACATTTGCCCAACCATTTCGAGGTCCGATAGCCACATTCTCGGCATATATATATACTTTTTGATTTCATGTTAATAGTCCCTTATAAATATTTTTTGTAAACAGTATATCATATTTTATCTGCTATTGCAATAACGCTGGGATGAATAAAAAACTGTATTGTATATATGTTTAAAATTGTGAATTTTTACATATAAAATTAAATTAAAATAAATATTTTCAACAAACTTGAAAAATAATATAGACATTTTTCTTATTTGTGGTATAATAAGATAGTTAGAGTATATAGGGGCAGTATATGCCCGAATAAAACATAGGAGGATTATAACCAATGAGTAAAAAATATGTTTACTTATTCTCAGAAGGCAATGCCAAAATGAGAGAACTGCTTGGCGGTAAAGGCGCTAACCTTGCAGAAATGACAGGTTTGGGTCTGCCTGTACCACAGGGATTCACAATTTCAACAGAGGCTTGTACTCAGTACTATGAGGACGGCAGAAAGATTAACGATGAGATTCAGGCAGAAATCATGGAATACATCGATAAGATGGAAAAAATAACAGGTAAAAAATTCGGTGATGTTGAAAATCCGCTGCTGGTATCCGTTCGCTCGGGTGCAAGAGCTTCAATGCCTGGTATGATGGACACAATCCTTAACCTTGGTCTTAACGAAACGGTTGTTGAAGCAATCGCTGCTAAATCAGGTAATCCACGTTGGGCTTGGGACTGCTACAGAAGATTTATCCAGATGTACTCTGACGTTGTTATGGAGGTCGGAAAGAAGTACTTCGAGCAGCTCATCGATGAGATGAAG
>JAQXIJ010000028.1 GCA_029007725.1 Bacillota bacterium
TTCAGGATATAAAAATCTATATGCCGTATGATGAGGATCTCTACAGTGTTCAGAACTTCGATATCTACAAAGAGGGCAAGACGGCAGAAAAATATTCAGCAGGTGATAAACTTAAGGTAAAGGCAACAACGATTAATACAACAACACAGGACAACAGCTTTCAAATCTTTGGTGCTTTGTACCAAAACGGAAAGCTGATATCTGTCACACCGGCAACGACATGCCAAGCCGAAGCAAATAGCGGTATATATGATTTCACTTTTGATGTTGACGTACCGTCAGATTCTTCAAACACAACATTTAAAGCATTTATGTTTAAAAACCTCAGCGGTATAGAGCCTATGAATGTTGCTAAAACCGCGGTACAAAAATAACCCGAAGTTTTAATGCCTATGGTCGTTTTTGCCCTACTGCTTATAATAAAAAAGTGACCGTGGGTAACAAGTTCAAATAAAAACATAGAAAGATGCTTGTGCAATTTACTTCTTATGAATAAGAAAAAGCAGAATTGATTTAGAATTATCATCAATACTGTTTTACTTGCAGGGTATCAGTAAATATATTTGAATTTTCATTAGGTGGATAAAAAACGCCATGAGCTGACATCGTTATACCGCGGTGTCAGCTTTTGTTTTTTGAGGTGCAGATATTATTTATATTTCAAAGAAAGGTTGAACATATGAAAAGTATTGTGAAAAAGATTTTCTGTACTTTGGGAGTATCAGCACTGTTTTCGGAGTGCTTTGCTTTTAATATGCCGTTGGCGCTCGCGGCTGATAGTGAATATACCATAAGGCAGGAGTCTGCATATTGGGATAACGTTGATATAGGTGGTGGAGGAATGGTAACCGGTTTAGTTTTCCACCCTAAAGAAAAAGGACTAATATATGCGCGGACAGATGTCGGAGGAATGTATCGCTATGATATTAAAAAGGATAAATGGATTCAGCTGTTTGATGCATTTGATGATGAAAAGGCGAATTTTTATGGTGTGGACGGAATGGCTATAGATCCATCAAATACGGATATTATATATGCAGCTGCTGGGCAGTATGAATATAACGGATATAACGGAAAATCCGATGTCTTAAAGTCGGTTGACAGAGGAAAAACATGGACCAAAACTAATCTTAATAAGCGCTTTGGCGGTAACCAGAATGACAGATATTATGGCGAATGTCTGGCAGTAGACCCGATTAACGGAAACACGATTTACTGCGGAACTCGCTTTGACGGACTGTATCGGAGCACCGATGGCGCAAAAACATGGTCAAAAGTAAACGGAATAACTGTGGATGGCTCAACGGATAGTAATGGAAATATAAAATACAGCGGAATACGAAGCGTTGCAATTGATGAAAAATCCACAAGAGTAAACGGAAGGCGCTCTGTTGTATATGCCGCCAGCGATGGTGTGGGCGTATTCAAGACAGAGGATGGCGGTATTTCGTGGTCAAAAATGGACGGTAGTCCGCGAAATGTAAAGCAGGTATATGTAAAAAACCAAGAGCTGTACGTAATAGCGAATAACGGAATGTATACTGATAATCTTGAAAACGGCGGACTGTTTTATTACAACGCGAAAACGAAAGAGTGGGAAAACATAACTCCGCCCGGATTGATTAGAGAGAATTCCGACGGCTGGTTAAATGCAAAAATAGCAGATGTAAAGGTTATGAAGGACAGTCAGGGGCAGAAGATAATATATGTTGCCAAAATGCAGCCTCAGACGATCTATATGAAACATGGGGATGATGACTGGGTAGTTATAGCAAATAATATTCATCCGCAAAATGTAACATATGATCCATATATGTCGTGGAGAAACGGTGATGAAATTAATAATGGATTTATGTGCGGCATGGAGTTTAACCCATTTCCGGAAAAATCAGGAACAGCAGAGATGTGGGTAATAAACGGTGACGGGATTTATAGCCAGATTAATGCAACAAAGGTCTGCGGAGAGCCGTTGCCAAAGTTCAGGGCAAATGTGCGCGGCATTGAAGAGACATGTATTAATACTATTGTTGCCTCTCCAAACGGAAAAAAATATGTCGGAATTATGGATTATAGCGGTTACTTGATTGAAGACATATTTGACTATTCAAGAGTAACAAGATTTAAAAAAGCAGAAAGTTTCTCTAACATAGATCAAATAAACGGATACATGAACACAATATCTTCCTTTGACTTCTGCGAGGAGAATCCGGACTATATGGCAGTCTTTACCGATTCTTCCTATTCATCCACAAAATACGGTTTTGTTGCCGTTTCACAGGATGGAGGTCAAACATGGGAAAACAAAGGCTATCAGCAACAGGCCAATGTAGCAATGGGAGACGTAGCGGTGTCGTGTGGCTTGAATGAAAACGGAGCTCCTGTCATTCTTGCTGTTGCGTGCAAGATAAGCACCACAGATGTTTCTGTTTTGCGTTCTGAGGATTGGGGAAAAACATGGACAGAGTGCAGCGGTTTGCCTAAAAATCTTATACAAAGCAGATATAACAGCTCACGTAACCTTATTGAGCCGGACAGAGTGAACAAGGATATTTTCTATGCTTACAGCTATTTAGAAGGAAAATTTTACCGAAGTATTGACGGCGGAAAGACCTTTACAGAAACTGGCAGCATTACTCCGCAAATAAAGGGACGAGCGACAACCGTTCGCGCAAATCCCGGACATGAGGGAGAGGTTTTTGTTTCTGCGAACAACAAGGGGCTCTATCGTTCTCAGGATAGCGGACTGACATTTAGCCCTATGGATGATATAACAAATGTCGAAGGCTTTGCTTTTGGTGCAAAGGTACCGGGCACGGAAAATATATATTCCATGTTCCTACTTGGAAAAATCGGAGGAGTGCGCGGACTTTACCGCTCGGATGATGGAGGCAGTGAATGGATTTTGATGAATGATGCCGATCATGGACTTGGATGTAGCGTAATGTGTATTGAGGGCGACAGAAGCACCTATGGACGTGTTTACGTCGGAACTCAGGGCCGAGGAGTTATGACAGCAGGACCTGCTCCACGCGATACAAAGGCGATGGTTTCGCAAATCAGTACAGATGACACGGTTTGCGGCAGCATTGTGTTGGACGGAATGAAGCAAGGAAATAATGGCGCAAAGCTTATCGGAGCACTGTATAACGAGAATAAGTCACTTGATAAAATTATTTTGTACAGCGATATAACCGACATAGAGCAGGAAGTATTTAAATTTAATCTTGGCACGGACGAGATTCAAGGTAATATGATGTTTAAATGCTTTCTTTGGGATAGCACACGGCAGTATCCGTTCATGAAGAGCGGAGAGATGACACTGACGGGAAATTAAGTTTTTTGGGATTTTTTAAGAAAAGAAGAAGGAACATGCTGTGCCGGAGTCGTATTATATGATAAAAGGAAAAACAATATTTAATGAGGTGAAATTTTATGCCAATGATAGATATGCCGCTTGAGCAGCTGAAACAGTACAAAGGAATAAGCCCAAAACCCGCCGACTATGACGAGTATTGGGAAAGAGCACTTAAGGAGCTTGATGCAACCATCCCCAATCCGATTATTAAAGAAAGTAACTTCCGCATTCCAAATACAAAATGCTATGATTTGTATTTTACAGGAACAAGGGGCGGAAACATTCATGCAAAGCTTATTAAACCGGCAGAAATTAAGGAAAAGGCTCCGGCACTACTGCATTTTCATGGTTATAGCGGCGCATCGGAGGATTGGTTTCAATACATTCCTTTTGCACATATGGGTTTTGTTGTTGTGGGGATGGACGTGCGCGGACAGGGCGGAAAGTCTGAGGACAAAAACCCGGTCAGCGGAAATACTCTTCACGGCCACATAATCCGCGGTCTTGATGACCCTGATCCCGACAATCTATTTTTTCGACAGGTGTTTTTAGACACAGCGCAGGCCGCAAGGGTCGTTATGGAAATGGACGACGTTGACGAAACAAGAGTCGGTGTTTATGGCGGTTCGCAGGGCGGTGCACTGACGTTGGCTTGTGCGTCGCTTGTGCCAGAGATAAAGCTTGCCGCACCGGTGCATCCGTTTTTGTGTGATTTCAGGCGTGTCTGGGAAATGGATATGGCTGAAAGAGCATATGAAGAGCTTAAAGAATATTTCAGAAGCTGTGACCCGTGCCATGAAAGGGAGGATGAGATCTTTACAAAGCTTGGCTATATTGACATATGCTTTAGAGCAGAAAAGGTCAAAGCAGAGGTTATGCTTGCAGGTGGGCTTATGGACAATGTTTGTCCTCCGTCAACGTGGTTTGCGGCATACAACAGAATCAAGTCAAAAAAGAGTATGTTGCTTTATCCCGACTTCTCGCATGAATGGCTACCACAGATTATGGACAAAACTGCATTGTTTATGTCACAATTATTGAAATAGGATAGGTAAAATTAATGGGTGGACGGATTCTCAACACTTGATCATAAATCAACATATTCCAATTTGACCTGATTTATGTTCCTTCCCAGCCAAAATAGATACAAAAAAGCTTTAAAAAATTGAATTAATCGCAGTATTTCTTTTGTTTACGAAAAGTGTGTGTATTTATTCTAAGGTTTGCTTGCGGGCGGTCTTTGCCGATATTATGTACCGTCGAAAGAACAAAACCGCCCAAAAGGGACGGTGCGGAAAAAGATGTGTAAATATTATAAAATGAGCCTCTTTGGTGAAAATTATGGTATAAATAACGCCTGCCGAAGAATCGAAAAACCATGGGAGGACATGATAAATCTATCAAAATGTGATATAATAAGTGCAAGAAAAAAATAGCGAAAAGCAGATAAAAACCTTGCACTTGGAGAGAATGAGTATGTATCGGTACAGCAACGCTCAGAGCAGTCTGTCGGATTTTCAGCAGCCAATGCTCATGAACGAACTTGATGGAAGACAACCACTGGGTGAAGAAAGCACAGCTCATTGCTTGGAAATATATCAAAAGAAGTATCTATGTCCTTACGCTACCTGCAATGTTGCCCAGTTTATTTAGTTGGAGCTGGAAGCCTGACTTATCCATGTTGTTTAACCTTGTCTGCCGTCTTCAAGAAAACTTAAGAAATAATATATTAGATATTTTCATTGTGGAATATTAAAAAATGGGCCAAAACAAATGACTCAAAAAACAACCGAAGCATTGACAAAAACGAAAATTTATTGTATAGTATAAAGAAGTAGTAGAACTACCTAAAGTGTATAAGAATTATGTCTATGCTTTGATTAATAAAGGTTGGTTTGCGTTCGACTAAACTTGGATGTAGAAGGGTAACCAGACACGCATTGACAGATTTCTTATTAAAAGAGATGGTTTGGATTTCAACGAGATACTAGCCACAAAGCCGCTGAAATAGAGCTTTTGATGGTAGCATAGAGCTTTTGATGGTAGCTTTGTGTGAAATGAAGCTCACGTGGGAATCCGTGTAAAATCACAAAATAATTTACACAAAAAAAGTATTTACTGGCATGTTTAAAATGCAGTTTCAAGATGAAGCTCGACATGGCCAGGGTTTCTAAGGTGTGTTAAGGAGGTATTTTGGCTAATGGAAAACTATACGATTTGTCATTGTAAAAAGGTAACGTATGCAGATATTGAAAATGCACTTCATAATGAGTCAAAATTTGAGAATGTCGAAAAGGCTTTTGAAGATGTACAAAAGATTACAAAATGTTCAACAGGATGCGGTGGATGCCACGATAAGATAATGGACACAATATCCGAAATAATGAGCAAATAAAACACGGAGGGATGTAATCATGAAAAAATATGTATGCCAGTGTGGTTATGTTTATGATCCTGAGATTGGTGATCCTGATAATGGCGTTGCACCAGGAACAGCTTGGGAAGATGTGCCCGAGGATTGGGTATGCCCAATTTGTGCTTTGGGTAAAGCCGCATTTGCAGAAGAATAATTAAATAGCTAAACAAGGCAGGGGGGTTGCAACTATGCAACCCCCTATTTTCATAAAATAATTTGTGGTTTTTGGAGTAATACTACAAAAATTTTTTATAAGCAGGAAATTTTTAGACCGTTTTGAGATGGAAAAACTATACTTTAGCCGCAAAACGAAGGGATGTAACTCTACTAATGGATAAGCTTCATAAAAAGTTAAAAAACTGTAAATATGCAATTGCGGCTTTTAAGGAAACTGTTTCCGGCATTGACGACGGATAAGCTTTCCTCTGATCGGTAAAGAATTTTAGAACAGCGGCGGACATTTTCGGGTTAATATTACAAACGGATATAGCTTGTATGCACAAACGAAAGCCATTTTTTTAATATCGTTTTGATAAAAAGCGTTATTCTGCTACATCCTGCACGATCGGGTAATGCTTGTATCAGAGTTGTAACATTGTAACAATTTGCCGAGTGTTGTTTGTTACAATGTTATTTTTTTTGGAATTATATGTTTTTTATAAAGTTGGAGAATGGCTTAGTAAAGCCGATTTTTAAAATAATGCTATGATATTTATTAAAAAAGTATTACAAAAAATTAAAAATATATTAAAAATGTTTGACAAAATGCGATAAATAGTGTATAATAGTTTTGTAACAATTTAGAAATATTTTTTTGGGAGGATTATAATGGGGAACTTGAAGCATACGATAGCGGCACTTGCAGCTGTATCGTTGGTCAGCACACTTGCGGCTGTTCAAATGATGAATCTGGATTCTGTCCGTGCTGACAAGCTTGCTCAGAAAATCGAAACCGTAGATGAACTTCCTGTTCTTGTCGGTGACGGCGAGGGTGAAACGGTGGACTTTAATGTACCGTCGTCTTCGCCGCTTAAGCAGAACTACGCAGGTCAGGATGCATATATTCTTACGTCAGGCGGAAGCATCAATCTGAGGGCTGCCGCAGATACCGAAAGCACGATCCTTGATGTTTTGCAGGTGGGCACCAAGGTTAGCATTCTCGATGTAGATGATGGCTGGTTCAAGGTTAAGTCGGGAGAATTTACAGGCTATATCAAATCTGAATTTGTAAGCCTTGACTATGACCGTGTTAAAGAGGTTATGCTTGGCACTTCGATGTACCAAAACGGTACGGTATCATATGAGAGCATAAACGTACGCTGTAAGGCTGACGAGACCTCACCTATTTTGGCACAGGTTGCCGAAGGAGAAAGGGTCATTATTCTTGAAACAACCGACAATGGTTGGCAGAAGATATATTTCGGCGAAAACTATGATATAGGCTATGTTTCGGCACAGTATATAGAAGTGGGTGATATGGTATCGAGAAAAGACGTTGCAAAGGCACGAAATGAGCGCATTGCTCAAATTGCTAAAGATGCCAATATAAAAACCGCTGCATCTGCCGTAGAAGTAAAGCTTATACCGAGTGATGACGGTGAGGTGATAACGACTCTTGCGGATAACGCAAAGTGCAGAATAATCAGCGGCGGCACAAAATGGACAAAAATCATTGTTTCCGCAACCAACGAAATCGGATATGTCAGGACGGACAATGTTGCACAGGTTGTTGAGAAAAAAGAACCTGTAAAGATTGCAGAGACGAAAAAAACAGAGAAAAAATCGGCAGAGACGAAAACAGCGGCGGATACAAAGCAAAGTAAAACGGCAAGCATAGCGCAAAGCGCACCGAAATCATCTGACGGAAGCAGTCTTGTTGCTCAGGCATCAAAGTATATAGGAACAAAATATGTTTACGGCGGATCATCTCCATCAGGCTTTGACTGCTCGGGTCTTGTGCAGTACTGCTGTAAAAATCTTGGAGTTTCGGTCAGCCGTTCGTCAAAAGGTCAGTATTCAAATGGAATGGCGGTAAGTAAAAGTGACCTTCAGCCGGGAGACTTGGTATTCTTTTCAAGAGGCGGAAGTATTTCTCATGTGGCTATTTATGCCGGCAACGGTCAGGTGATTCATGCGCCGCGTTCCGGAAAAACTGTTTGCTACCAGTCACTTAGCACGCTTTGTTCTTCAAGCAAATATGTTGGAGCAAGACGGGTTCTGTAAATAAAATAAAGGTTCAGAACTGCACGGTTTCGTGCAGTTCTTTTTGTACCGTTGATTTAGTAATTTGTGCATATTGCGCCGTGCGGGAATGTGTGGTACAATATACGCATGAGGTATTTTGGGAAAGGGGATGACTGTGATGCCGGACATTATGATCTGCGCCGCGGCGTATGCACTCGGAGTGCTTGTTTCATCAAAGGTGAGCCTTTTCTATGTGCTGATGTATTCTGTGTGTATGTTTATTGTTGGACTTATTGTGAACCACTTTTCCAAAAGAAAAAATTCGGTTCTGCTGATTGCCATAATAGTTTTTGCTTTTGGCGGTGTAAGATACTATCAGGCAAATTCAAACCGGCTTTATAATGCACTTCCGGACAAATATATCACCCTCGGCGGCACGGTAAATTCTATACCGCAAAAGACCGACAGCGGAAAATATAAATACTTTTTGTCCGCTGAATCGGCAGAATATTTGGGTCAAACCTATAAAATACGTCAGGAAATACTGCTTTATTTAAAAGAAGATGTCGAGTACGGAGACATTATTTCGGTTAAGGGTTTTCTTGACAAGCTGCCTGAAAAGATGAATCAGTCCGATTTTGACACTGCCATGTACTATAAAAGCAAGGGCATATACAACAGCCTTTCCGCCGATGAGATGATAAAAATCGGAGCAAAACACTCCTGCTCACCTGTGTTTTTGTTGGGAAAGCTGAAAAGCGAAATATACAAAATTATAGACGCAAACTATACGCGTGATGCCGGTGCGCTGCTTAAAGCCATTATTATCGGCTGCAAATCTGACTTTTCGGATGATTACTACAGGTTGCTGCTTAAAACTGGCATGCTTCGGTTTTTATACGCGCCGTTTATACATATCTATATAATATTTTTCGCCATAGGACTTTTGTCAATGCTGAAGAAAAAAGTTCGTGACACTTTGGCGGTGATTTTGCTGACAATGTACGCGTTGGCAAACAGCGGATCGCTTATTATAGCCAAGGCGGTGATTATATCACTTATGTTAATTGCCGAACGTCGTATTTTCGGGTATTCCTCTTTGCTGCACACAATTTCGGCCGCGGTTCTTGTAATGCTGCTCATAAACCCGTTGCTTTGCTATAACTACGGATTTGTGATGTCGGTTGTTGCAGCACTTTTACTGCATCTGCTTTATGAACCGATTGAGGACAAAACCAAACCGTTGTTTGAAAAGCTGCATATCGGAAGATACCTGCAGCGAACGCTTATTGTTTGGGTTACGATAACCATTGGAACACTGCCGCTTGCTGCGTTTTATTTTAACGGAATTTCGGTTTACGGCATAATTTTTACGCTGCTTGCCGTTCCGTGTATAATGATTATAATTTTGCTTTCGCCTATTCTGCTTGCCATGCTTGCGCTTTTTGGCAGGGCACCGCTTATCGGCGATATTGTGGGCTTTATTTTGTATTTTATAAAAAATATGCCATATGTAGTGCATAGGCTTCCCGGATGTTATGTAATGCTCAAAACACCGTCAATACTGACGATAATCGATTTTTATCTTTCTCTGTGGATTTTTGCGCGTTGGCTGAAAAAGAGGAGTGATACCGGTTTTACGAAAATTCTTGCCTGCGCTCTCGCCGGATTTATTGCGTGCGGAATAATGACGTATGATTTTGGAGCGCTTAACATATATTTTGTGAATGTCGGTCAGGGCGACGGTGCAGTGCTGCACACCGCACGCGGAGAAACAGTTTTAATTGACGGCGGGGGCGCGCCGGTGTACAAAACCTATAATGTCGGCGAAAAAATATATGTGCCGTATCTTATAGCTCACGGTTTCACAGACATAGACGTGGCCGTGGTCAGCCATTATCACAAAGACCATGTTGAGGGAATAATTGCTGCGGCGGAAAATCTTAAAATAAACACGCTTATTATGCCGGATTCCGAAAAGGGAGGAGAATACCGGACAAAGCTTGAAGAGGTTGCAAGGAACAAGAATATTAAGATTGAATATCTGCGCGAGAGTGACGAAATCCGCTTTAGATCCGGAATGATTATGGAATTGCTCGCACCGGAAGAGGGTATGATGAAAAGTAATGATTTGAACACGACATCGATTGTGCTCCATGTAAAATACGGCGAATTTGACGCGCTGTTTACCGGTGATTCGCCGGATAATCGGATTTCGGAATATCCGAAAAATGTCGAGCTTTTAAAGGTTCCACATCACGGCTCAAAAACGTCAAGTAGCGCCGAATATGTTTCATGGATAAATCCGCTGTTTGCGGTGATAAGCGTAGGAAAGAACAATACCTACGGACTGCCGAAAGAAGAGGTTTTAAACCGCTACCGGGAGACCGGTTCCCAAATTTTGCGAACTGATGAGCTCGGCGACATACGCTTTACGGTTGACAAAAAGAACAATATAAAATACGATTCGTACATGGGAGTTGAATAATATGGCTGTAAAAGAGGATAATTTTATAAAGTTAAAACAGCAGATAAAAAGTGGCGATATAAAAAATCTATATTTGTTTTTCGGTGAGGAAACCTTTTTAAAGGATATGTACCTGAAACGCATGGGGAAAACCGTGCCGGAGGACGGTTTTTCGGATTTTAACCGCATATTGCTTGAGGGAAACGACGTTACATCAGACAGCGTCGATGATGCAGTGGACTCTTTTCCGATGATGAGCGAAAAAAAGCTGCTTGTAATAAAGGATAGTGGGATTTTTAAGTCGCCTAATGAAGAAACCAAGGTGTTTTGGCAAAAGCGGCTGGCGGATATCCCTGACTATCTGCTGATGATCTTTGATGAGAAAAGTGTTGATAAACGCAGCGTTACCTATAAGGCACTGGCAAAGTACGGGATGCCGGTGGAATTTAAGTATATCAAGGAGTATGAGCTTGTCGCATGGGTTGTGCGCGAGGCTACGAAGTCCGGAAAAAAGATTTCAAAGGAAAATGCAGAATATCTTGTGGGAATCTGCGACAGTGGTCTGCAAAACCTGAAAAACGAGCTGGACAAGCTGATAAATTACTGCAACGGCGAGATTTATAAAAGCGATATAGACAAGGTTGTGTCGCGGCATATGGGCATTGTGATTTTTGAACTTACCGACGCAATTATGGCAAAGGACAATGATAGGGCGATGAAGATTTTGCTTGACCTCAAAGAAAAAAAGGAGTCGCCATTTAATATACTTTACCTTTTATCATCGGCGTTTGACAAAATGCTGCAGTGCTGTTTGATTTTGTCAGAGGGCGGACGGTATGATGAAATTGCGGCAAAGCTGAAACTGCCGCCGTTTGTTGCACGGAAGTATATTGACAGCTCAAAGGGATTTTCGCAGGACTTTTTAATAGACCGAATCTGCCGTACGGCAGACTATGACCTTGCAATCAAGCAGGGCGAAATTGATGAATGGACTGCGCTTTTGCAATATGTTTTTGACGGTGTAAAAAGATAGATCAAAAAACTCAAAAAACGTACAAAACCCCTGAAAGCGCCCTATAAAAGAAAAATTATGACTATTTTTCATCTCGCATACTTTTCAAAAATGCAATTCCGAACGGTACGCTCACAAGGGACGAAAAAACGTCTGCGATAGGCTGGGTAAATTCCACACCGCCTATTCCGAAAATTCGTGGCAGAATCAGTATTAGAGGAATGAAAAATATTCCTTGGCGCAAACAGGCAAGAAAGGTTGCAGACCACGAGCGCCCGCTCATTTGAAGCGTCATATTGCAGACTGTGCAGACCGGAACAAAAGGCAGAGCGGCGCACTGCGCCCGAAGTGCAACAGTACCGATTTTTATCACATCCAGGTCGTCTTTTGTAAATCGGCTTATAATCTGCCGTGCGAATATGAAGGTCGGAAATCCGAGAGCCGCCATTACTGCCGCGCCGAGTACTACCGTAAAATACATTGCCGACTTTACGCGCCTGTATTTTTTTGCACCGTAATTGAAACCGACAACAGGCTGCATACCCTGACCGATTCCTATCATAACCGAGAAAATCATCATAAAAATTTTGCCGACAATGCCCATTGCGGCAATTGCCGCATCACCATAGCCGCGGACTCCGAGATTAAGAAAAATTGTTGAAATACTTGCAAGCCCCTGCCGAGCGAAGGACGGAAGCCCGGCTTTTATGATGTTCATGTAGAGCGCGATATTTTTTGACATACAAGTGATTTTAAGCCGCACCATGCTTGTCCCTTTTATATAAAAAGAAAGCAGTATAACGAAGCTGATGCACTGGCTGATGAGCGTTGCGATTGCTGCACCTGCGGTACCGAGATTAAACACAAAAATCAGCAGCGGGTCAAGAGCGATGTTGATTATTCCACCGGCACCTATACCGAGCATGGCAAATTGGGCCTTTCCCTGAGAGCGGAGAATATTGTTCATTATAAATGAGCCTATCATGACAGGTGCGCCGATAATTATGAAGCGCGCATAGCGCACGGCGTAGGGAAGAATGGTTTGCGTTGCGCCGAACATCAGCATGATTCTGCCTGTCGCAAGTGAACCTATGAGCGCAAGAAGGATACCTATTGCAATGCCCGAAAAAAATCCACTTGATGCAACGGTCGTTGCCTCATCGTTTTTCTGCTGACCCAAAAGTCGCGAAATCATGCTGCCCGAACCCATGCCAAGTGTAAATCCGACCGCCTGAATTATCGCCATAAGCGAAAAAACTATGCTGACCGCGCCTGATGCACTTGTACCCAGCCGTGACACGAAAAATGTGTCTGCAGTGTTGTAGACAGCAGTGACAAGCATACTGATTATCGTCGGCACAGACAGCGAAACAATCAGATTTGGGATGGCGTTTTCTGTCATTTTTTTGTACTGTGCCACACTACTGCTTGTATTCATAAAACAGCCCCCGTGTTTAATAGATTTTTAAATTCCGTATATATTCAAAGGTTTTTTCTTCACCATCATCACGCAGCATTGTAAGCAGACGTTCCAGAAGATCAGACGTTTCGGGGTGAATCATACGCTTGCCTTTGCCGCGCTGAAAATATTCAATCGGGTGCGAGTCGGTATAATTTTCACCCTGATAGATTTTGCTTGCCGCAAGCCTGTCGCAAAACATTTCTTTCACATATTTAAGCGGCATTTTTACCGGTCCGTAAATTCGCGTTTGCGGATCATAGTCTGTCCAGTATTCAAAGTGGTGGCGGTTTCTGCCCTTGTGGTGAAGCCACGCCCTTGAATATCCGTATGCTTCACGCTCCGAATCGTTCGGACTTCGTACTCCTTGGTAGTACTTTGCTCCGGCGATAAACTCGGTTGGTGAATACTTCGATAGGTCGTGGCGCAGACCTTGAAACAGTATTCCTGCCTTTTTGCAGTTTTTTATCACCTCATGGCGGTGTTTTGTTATTGTTCTAAAATGCCTGAAAGCTTTCATATTATTCCCTTTCTGCATAAGATTATTTGCTTCATATTATAAAAGTATATCACCAAAAAAAATTTTTTTCAAGCGCGTAGAATAAAAAAACCTTGTCTCTAAGTTATTGATAACCCGGGCGAATACTGATATAATATTTTACAGATAATTATACTGCTGAGGTGAGATATGACTGTGAATAAAAATATTATGAGCGCAGTTATCGGTATCTTTCTGATATTTCTGCTTTGCTCATGCAAGGACGAGAACATAACCGAAAATTCGCAGTTTGCAGGCGATGAGGTGTACTATGATCCGTCCGCGCCCCTAATAAGCTTTACGGCGAAAATGCGTTCGGAGGACAATATGCCGGAATTCTATCTTTTTGACGACAATCCGGAGCATCTTAATCCGCGATTTCTGGCGGATGGCGGTGAGCCCTCATCTATTGCACATTTTGAAAAGCTAGGAAGCGGTGTGTATACTGTGTTCAGCTATCATCACCGCGGCGATTCGTGCAGCTTTGACAGCGAGCTTTTCTTTGACGCGGCGTTTTCGTCCCAAAGTGAAGCGGAAATTGAGCTTCTTGCGGTGGGAATAAATAATTCGTGGGATTGGAACAAGGCATGGGCTGATTATACCGGCGTGCCTGTTATTATGCCGGAATTTTACCGCACCTTTGACTGCATATGCGAGGGCAACTGCCTGTGCAGAGGCGGCAGCGACAAATGCAAGAGCGATTGCCCTGCTATAATACGCGGAGAAGAAAGAATTCCCGACACGGAGCTTTATGATGGGTTGAATATCAAAATTTCACTTTCGGACAGTCCTCTTTTTTTGAGCGACTTGGTAAATTATATTTCCAAAAACAGTCTTAACAAATTCCGCACCGGCGGATATAACGAGCCGATGTGGCTGATGATGAAGTTCCGCATAAATTCGGGCAGTGCCGTATTTGACACACTGGCTTACCGAGACAAGAACGCAGCGGTCGAAAATTTTTCTGAACTTAAAAAAGGCGCATATGACAATGAGCCGCAGTATAAGGGGATTGCGCAAAACGCACCGATTATGACGGCGGAATTTGGTATTAAGCTGGACGAAGTTGCGCAAAGCGGTGCGATTGCAGTGACGGTGAAAAATTCGCGCGTTCCTTCGGGTTGTACGATTAAAAACGGAACCTTTGCAACAAATGTAAACACGTGGAGGGAGCGTTTTCCGATTGCTGCGGAATCTGATCTCATGCGTTTTGAATATATCGATGCGGAAAAGGTGAATCTATACGGCAGGAAGCAAAACGTCCGCAGCGACGTGTGGCGGTTTGACGCTTTTCATACAAAGCTTTATACCGACGGCGGCTTTGAGGAGCGTAGGAGGCTTGAGCAGTTCGGCGCAGAAACCGGAGAACGCTTTGTACCGAACGGCGAAATTGCGGACATAAAGCACCCGAGCGGAAATGAGGAATCTACCGATGAATTTTACAGTGCGATTGCCTGCAATCTCGGTAATTTCGGAGTTACAAACAGATATATTATTCATCTTGAAAACAGCGCTGACTCGGACAGGCGCTTCTGCTTCAATATAGCATCAACAGCAGGGCAGGTATACCGCTTCTGTCAGATCGATTCGGACGGAAAAGAAGTATACGGGGACGGTGGCTGTTACTATATGAAGAAGTTTGATGACAATCCGGCTGAGGATCCGTCATCAAACACAAATCCGAAAGCTAGGCTGAAAGCGGCAGAATACAGTGACAAGCTGAGCTTTTTGGCAAAAAAAAACTCGTCGTGTACGCTGGAAATTGAAGTGACGACCCTGACCGGCTGCAATGCGCCGACATATATAACAATGAGCGCAGAATAAAATATAACCACGATTTTGACAAATGCGGTATTTTTGTGTATAATGGTTATCAGAGGTAATTTTGTATCGTTTTTTGATAAACACCGATTAAATGGGTATCCTAAAAAGAAAACGACGTTTTGTCTTGGGGGAGCTGATTTTATGCATAAGGAGGATACGACAATTTCATACGTCGAACCGGATTCACTTGCCGAAGTAGCCGGGATTGTGCCGGGCGACAGGCTTATGAGCATAAATGGGCATAGGTTTCACGATATTCTCGAGTATCGATATCTCGTTTCGGAGTATGAGGTGACGCTTGAGGTGCTAAAAAAAAGCGGCGATACCGAGATGATTACTGTCGAAAATGATTATGAGGATCTGGGCATTGAATTTAAGCAAGGGTTGATTGATACCGCACAGTGCTGCAAAAATAAGTGTATTTTTTGCTTTATCGACCAACTGCCAAAGGGTATGCGCAGTACGGTCTATTTCAAGGACGATGATACGCGGCTTTCATTTTTGCAGGGCAACTATGTAACGCTCACCAACATGACAGATGAAGAAATTGATCGCCTTATCGCAATGCACGTGTCGCCGATAAATATTTCGGTCCATACCACAAATCCCGACCTTAGGGTAAAAATGCTTAAAAATCCGAATGCTGCGCGGATTTATGAGATAATGAAAAAATTTGCGGAAAACGAGATATACATGAACTGCCAGATTGTTCTCTGCCCGGGCTATAATGATAAGGCGGAGCTGGACCGCACTATTTCTGACATGGCAGCGTTGTTTCCTTATGTGTCGAGCTGTTCGGTTGTGCCGGTCGGACTGACGCGTTACCGTGCCGGTTTGTGTCATCTTGAGCCGTTCGACCGCCAAAGCTCGCTCCACAACATAAAGCAGATATCGCAGTGGCAGAAAAAGTTTAAAAAGGACTTTGGCATAAATCTTGTATATCTTTCGGACGAGTTTTATATAAATGCGGGGGTTCCGATCCCCGAGGCACAGGAGTATGATGGATTTCCGCAGATTGAAAACGGTGTAGGACTGGTTTCGTCCATGCGCGAGGAGTTTGACAGCGCCGAAAAGCTGATAAAGCCGGGCAATTATAACCGAAATGTCGCAATCGCGACCGGCGAAATTGCATATGAGTTTATAAACGGTCTTGCACAAAGACTGATGAAAAAATGCAGCGGACTGAAAATCAAGGTATATCCGGTAAAAAACGAATTTTTTGGCGGCGGAGTAAATGTTTCGGGACTGGTTACCGGAAGCGACATTCTGCGCACGCTTTCGGGCGAGCCAAAGTATGACGAGTTTTTTATACCCGATTGTATGCTCCGTGATGGAGAAGATATTTTTCTTGATGATATCCTGCTTTCCGAACTGTCGGAAAGACTTGGCATGACGGTTACTCCGGTTTATAACGACGGATATGTTTTTGTTGAAAAAATCCTGAATACAGAGCTTGAATTTTAAAGGAGAAACACATGAAACCCATTGTAGCAATAGTAGGACGCCCGAATGTGGGGAAATCCACATTATTTAATAAAATATCGGGACAGAGAATAAGTATAGTAGAGGACACACCCGGCGTAACACGCGACCGCATATATGCCGACGTATCCTGGCTCGACAAGCACTTTACACTAATTGACACTGGTGGAATCGAGCCTAATTCAAAGGATGAGATTCTAAGTCAGATGCGCCGTCAGGCGGAGCTTGCTATAGACATGGCAGACGTTGTGGTGCTGATGACGAATGTTGCCGACGGTGTTACGTCAAACGACCTTGATGTTGCGTCTATGCTGCTTAAAGCAAAAAAGAAAATAGTGCTCGCCGTGAACAAGGTAGACAGTATAGGCGATCCTCCTATGGAATTTTATGAATTTTATAATCTCGGACTTGGTGACCCGATTGCTATTTCTTCTACACACGGACTTGGAGTGGGAGATTTGCTGGACGAAATCTGCGCAAACTTTCCGTCCGACGCCGACACGAGCGAGGACGAGGAAGAAATTAAGGTGGCGGTAATCGGCAGACCTAACGCCGGAAAATCCAGCCTTATAAATCGTATTCTAGGTGAAAACCGAGTTATTGTTTCAAACGTTGCCGGCACAACGCGTGACGCCATTGATTTGCATTATGAGCGCGGAACGGACAAATATCTATTTATAGACACTGCCGGCATGAGAAAACGAAAAAAAATTGATGAAAATGTTGAGCACTACAGCGTTGTGCGCGCGCTTGCTGCGGTTGACCGAAGTGATGTGTGCGTGATTATGCTGGATGCAAACGAAGGAGTGACCGAGCAGGATACAAAAATTGCCGGCTATGCGCACGAGCAGGGCAAGGCATGCATAATTGCGGTAAACAAGTGGGATTCAATCGCAAAGGACACCAAAACGATGAAGAACTTTACAAACCAGGTGCGAGAGGGATTTGCGTTTATGGCATATGCATCGGTGATGTTTATTTCGGCAAAAACCGGTCAGTGCATTGATAAGCTGCTGGACGAAATTAAGCTTGTTGATGAACAGCACAAGCGCAGAATTTCGACCGGAATGTTAAACGATGTGTTAAACGACGCAATGTCGAAACAACAGCCGCCGTCAGATAAAGGAAAACGGCTCAAAATTTATTACGGAACACAGGCTTCGGCCGAGCCGCCGACATTTGTGCTTTTCTGCAATTCTAAGGAACTGTTCCATTATTCATATCTGCGGTTTATCGAAAATCAGATTCGTGCCGCATTTGGCTTTAACGGAACACCAATAAACTTTATACTCCGTGAAAAAGGGAAAAAGGAACAATAAGAAAAGTGAGGTATTCTTATGTTATATATGATAGCAGGACTTACGGCATTTGTCGCATATCTTATCGGCAGCATCAACACGTCGATAATTCTTTCTCGAAACCTCGCGGGCGATGATATACGCAACTCGGGTTCGGGCAACGCTGGGGCTACAAATATGCTGCGCACGCACGGCAAGGGTATGGCAGCTGCAACGCTGATATGCGATATTTTAAAGGGAGTTTTTGCGGTTGTCTGCGCCACGTGGCTGGATATTTTTCTGGCACACATGACAAAAACAAATCCACCGACGCATTTTGAACGTATTTATATTCTTGATAATCTGAAATATATAGCGGCGGTTTTTGTTGTGCTGGGTCACGATTTTCCGCTGTATTTCGGTTTCCGTGGGGGAAAGGGTGTTGCTACAAGCCTCGGCGCTATAATCGTTCTTGACTGGAGAATCGGTCTGATTGTTCTTGCTTTTGCAATAATGATTATGATTGCGTCAAGGTATGTTTCGCTGGGGGCGGTGATGGCGGCGGCGGTTTATCCGTTTTTGGTACTTACCGTAATGGTTGCCAATGCGGAAATCGACATTACATATCTTGCAACATCGGTAATTCTTGCACTCATACTGGTGCTTAAGCACCGCACAAATATACGGCGTTTGCGTGAGGGAACCGAAAGCAAGCTTTTTGCGCGCAAAGAGACACAGGAGACAGACGGTGAAAATGATGCCGGCATTGGTGAAGATTATGGGGAGGAAGAAGAATGAAAATAGCGGTAATAGGCTCCGGCAGCTGGGGCTGCGCAATAGCAATACTTCTTGCAAACAAAGGAAACACGGTATATTTGTGGAGCTGGCAGCAGTCCGAAACAGACCGCCTAAGCGCTGACCGCGAGAACAAAGAGGTTCTTCCGGGAGCACATTTTCCTGATAATATAGTATGCACGCATGACATGGGCAATTGTACCGACGGCGCAGCACTGGTGGTGACGGTTGTGCCCAGCCCGGCAACGCGGTCGACTGCAAGAGAACTTTCCGGACACATTGCAGACGGGCAGATTTTGATGAATCTTTCAAAGGGGCTTGAAGAAAGCACACTTATGCGGCTTTCGCAGGTGTATGCTCAGGAAATTCCTCAGGCAAAAATTGCCGTAATGAGCGGCCCTTCGCACGCGGAGGAGGTAAGCCAAGGACTGCCTACAACCAATGTTATTGCCTCGGATGATCCGAAGACGGCAGAATTTATACAGAATATTTTTATGGACAGAGTTTTCCGCGTTTATACAGGCGACGACGTAACAGGCGTTGAACTGGGAGGAGCGCTTAAAAACGTAATCGCACTCTGTTCGGGAATTTCAGATGGCATGGGTTATGGCGACAACACGCGCGCGGCGCTTATGACACGCGGCATTGCGGAAATAAAGCGGCTTGGTGTGGCGATGGGCGCAAAACCCGAAACCTTTGCAGGACTTTCGGGAATCGGCGACCTGATTGTAACTTGTACCAGCGTTCATTCTCGCAATCACCGCGCGGGAATTCTTCTCGGACAGGGAAAATCGCTTGATGAGGCTCTTGCCGAGGTGCATATGGTGGTTGAGGGAGTGAATACTGCGCGTGCGGCATATAAGCTAAGCAAAAAATATGGTGTTTCAATGCCTATTACCGAGGAGGCGTACAAGGTGCTGTTTGAGGGCAAAAATCCTCACGACGCCGTGAACGACCTCATGACGAGAAGCAAATCGCAGGAACATAGTTAAGGGGTTTTAGTATTTATGAATTCACAAGATATAATTTCAGTATTTTTAATAGCAATCGGTCTTGCAATGGACGCATTTTCGGTTGCGGTCACCGACGGGATAGTTATCGGCAGAGTAAAGGCGCGCCAGGCAATAAAAATTGGTCTTTTTTTCGGAGTTTTTCAGTTTTTTATGCCGTGTATCGGATTTCTGCTCGGAACCGCATTTGCACGCTATATAAAAGCGTTTGACCACTGGGTTGCGTTTATTTTGCTGGTGTTTGTCGGCGGAAAAATGATTTTTGAGGCTCTTACCGAAAAGGACGAAGCCGAAGCGGTTAAAGATCCGCTTTCAAACAAGACGCTCACCGTGCTTGCTATTGCAACAAGCATAGATGCACTTGCGGTCGGTGTGACCTTTGCAACGGTAGAAATTCCACTTTTTGCTGCTGCGGCCATAATCGGAGTTGTTGCGTTTGTTTTGTCGTTTGCCGGGGTATATATCGGCAGCAAATGCGGAAATTTGTTCGGTAACAAGGCGGAAATTGCCGGAGGAGTTGTTTTGGTTGGCATTGGAGTAAAAATTCTGGTGGAACATTTGTTTTTTTAGAGGTTTTGTATGAAAAAGGTTCTTATAGGAATGAGCGGCGGTGTTGACTCTTCGGTGGCCGCCGCTTTACTTAAAAAACAAGGATATGAAGTTATAGGCGCAACAATGCTTTTGTGGAGGAAAACCGACGGATGTGGCGGCAATCTTGCGGTTAAAGACGCAGAAAAGGTATGTAAATTTTTAGAAATTGAGCACCGTGTCCTTGATTTTACCGATATCTTTAAAGATAAGGTGGTTTCCTACTTCATCAACGAATACATTAATGGCAGAACCCCCAATCCATGCATATGCTGCAACAAATATTTAAAGTTTGGAAAAATGCTTGACTATGCCCTGGCAAACGGAATAGACTATGTTGCGACGGGTCACTATGCGCGGATTGAATGTGACGGAGAAAAATATCATTTGTATATGAGCCATTCTGAGGGAAAGGATCAGAGCTATGTGCTATATAATTTCACGCAAAAGCAGCTTGCGCATACGCTTATGCCGCTTGCCGATATGGACAAGCCGGCCGTTCGCGCACTTGCGGAGAAAATGGGGCTTTTCGTTGCAAAAAAGCCGGACTCACAGGAGATATGTTTTGTGCCGAATGACGATTATGCGCGGTTTATAATAGAACATTCGGATCATGTGCCGAAAAAGGGCGATATTCTGGACACAAAAGGAAATTTTATAGGACAGCACAAGGGAATTATATATTACACGGTAGGACAGCGCAAGGGCATTGGATCATATGGCAGACCTATGTTTGTGCTGTCGGTAAATCCGCATGATAACACCATTGTTCTTGGCGAAAAGGGTATGGAATTTACCGACACATTAACGGCGACAGACATAAACTTTTTGTCGGGAGATTTTCCAGACAGACACGCGGAGCTTACGGCGAAAATCCGCTATCAGGCAAAGCCGGCGGCCTGCACGCTTATGACGATGCCGGAAGGCAGAGTCAAGGTGAAATTCTCAGAGCCTCAAAGAGCCGTCACACCGGGACAGTCGGTTGTTTTTTACCGAGGAAACGAGCTTTTGGGCGGCGGAATCGTGGTGCGCGAAACCGCGAATTCTGAATGAAGTTTTTATTGACTTTTTTTGACGATTATTATATAATAATTGTGTTAGTTTACAATGGAGCAGGCCGGACGCTTTGTTTGGTTTGCCCTTTTTTAAATAATTAAAAGAAAGAGGGTGGTTTTTAATTGGAAAACCTTATTATCCCAAAGGACTATAAATCAATTTTATCCATACGCGAAACCGAGGTTGCAATAAAAAAGGTAAAGGATTTTTTTGAACGAGATCTTGCGATACAGCTGAATTTGACGCGTGTGTCTGCACCGCTTTTTGTAAACAGAAGCACGGGACTTAACGATACGCTAAACGGAGTCGAAAGACCGGTTGCGTTCGATATAAAGGGAATAGACGGCGATTTTGAAATCGTTCACTCGCTTGCAAAGTGGAAAAGATATGCCTTAAAGCACTACGGATTCGGTCATGACGAAGGACTATACACAGATATGAACGCAATCCGCCGCGACGAGGACACCGATAATCTGCATTCAGTATATGTAGATCAGTGGGATTGGGAAAAGATAATCGACAAGTCGGAGCGTAATACGGAGACACTAAAAAAGACGGTTCACTGCATATACAACACGCTGAGGCACACCGAAAGATATATTGCAACAGAGTATGATTTTGCGGAAATGTATCTGCCAGAGGATATTTATTTTATCACGACGCAGGAACTTGAGAATATGTACCCAGACAAGACTCCGAAAGAGCGCGAGTATGAAATTGCAAAGGACAAGGGCGCGGTATTCCTTATGCAGATCGGTGGCAAGCTTAAATCCGGAATCATGCATGACGGACGCGCACCCGACTATGACGACTGGACGCTAAACGGAGATATAATTGTATATTATCCAGTTTTGGACATTGCACTTGAACTGTCGTCTATGGGCATACGCGTTGACGAGGACGCGCTTGTGCGCCAACTTAAAATTCGCGGTAATGAAGAAAACGCAGACCTACCGTTTCAACAGGCGCTTTTAAGCGGAGAGCTGCCGTACACAATCGGCGGAGGAATCGGTCAGTCGAGAATTTGTATGTATTTTCTGCGCAAGGCTCATGTCGGTGAGGTTCAGTCTTCGGTATGGCCACAGGAAATGCTTGAAGAATGTGCTGCGCACGGAATTAATATTTTATAAAAAAGACAGGATCCTGCAGAAAAAATTTTGCAGATCCCTGTTTTTTTTATTCACAAAAGTCAACTTGGGAGATAATATATTATATGAGGTGATTTATATGAGCGGCGAGGACTTGGCTGTGTTGGTGACGGCGGTTGCGATTACATCGGCACAGAGCCTTTCGGTAAAGGATTTGAATATTTTGGTAGCGGTTTTTACTCAGCTGGCAGACACCTATGCTACAATTTCAGTTATACGCTCGCTCGAAGAGGAAAAAACCGAAACCCCGGCCGCACAGCAGGAGGAGGACATAGTTGCTCTTGAAACCACATAACGCGGTTATGCATCAATATGTTTTCCAAAACAGTCAAACAGCTCCGGTGCCATTTTCTTTAAGGATATAACCTTTCCATCAGAGTCAATAAAGCAGTGAGTTGACTCTCCACAGGCATGTTCCTCACCGTTTTCGGGGTCGCAAACGACATAGTGAAAGGTAAAGCGGACGTTGCCGAAGCTTTTTAAAACGGTGCAGATTTTCACACTTGTGCCGAAAATCACCGATTTTTTGTAGTTGCACTGCACCGAAAGCACGGGGCAGATGAAGCCGCTGCCCTCAAGGGATTTGTACGATATGCCGATTTTGTCGAGGTAGTCGATGCGCGCCTCCTCAAACCAGCGAATGTAGTTTGAATGATGGACTATACCCATTTTGTCCGTTTCGTAGTACTGAACTTTGTGTATGTATTCCTGCATTTTTTTACGCTCCTTAGCTTTGTGATTACGACTATTATACCACTTCAAAAAACGTTTGCAACAGGATTTTGAAAAAAATCATGCACTTATAAACAATATTGATTTTTATGTGTTGCTGTATTATAATATTTGTAATCAAATTCGGAGGATAGGGCGAGAATGATAAAATTATACGATGAGGACAGCTATATTAAAGAATTTTCTGCAGCTGTAACAGATTGTGAAGAAGCGGATGGGCTTTGGAAGGTTGCACTTTCACAGACCGCTTTTTTTCCTAATTCAGGCGGGCAGGAATGTGACGGCGGAATACTTGACGGTCAACAGGTACATGCGGTCGAGATACAAAATGATACCGTATATCATTTTGTAGAAGGTAAAATTGAAATGGGCAAAACGGTTTTGGGCAGAATTGATTTTAAAAAGCGGTTCCGAAATATGCAACATCACACCGCGGAACATATTGTTTCAGGCGTGGTTCACAGCTTGTTCGGATACGATAACGTGGGGTTTCATCTCAGTTCAAAAGAGGTCACAATGGACTATAACGGTGTGCTGTCTGCGGATGACGTTTTAAAGGCAGAGCAGCTTGCGAACGAGGCGGTGTACAAAAACATAGCAGTAAAGGCGGAATATCCGCCGGAGGACAAGCTCGGAGAAATGGAATATAGAAGTAAGCTTGACCTGACCGAAAATGTGCGCATAGTCAAAATTGAGGGAGTGGATGTGTGTGCCTGTTGTGCTCCACACGTTGCGCACACCGGTGAAATCGGGCTGATAAAGCTCAAGGATGCAATTCATTATAAGGGCGGTATGCGCATACGAATGATTTGCGGAGCGGATGCACTGCGCGACTATAATGTAAAGCAGGAAAACGCGGTGCACATATCGAATATGCTTTCCGCAAAGCAGGACAAAATTGCCGATAGTGTGGAAAGAATAATATCCGAAAATGACTTGCTCAAGCAAAAGGTTTCTCAGTTGTCGAAAAAGATTGCCGCCGTGCGTGCCGATAGTCTTTGTGAAACAGACGGAAACATATGCGTTTTTGAGGACGATGCGGACAGTGACGCTCTGCGGTTTTTCGTGAACGAGGGCAAGAAAAAATGCAGGATTTTCGCCGCCTGCAACGGAAACGATAAAAACGGATATGCCTACATTATAGGAAGTAGCCGTGTGAATTTGCGCGAGTGTGCAAATGATATAAATTCGGCTCTGTGCGGCAGGGGCGGCGGAACCGAAGACATGATTCGTGGATTTTTTCAGTGCAGAAAAGACAAAATTGAAAAATTTTTTGGAGAGTATAAAAAATAAAGAATACGCAGTTTTGATTGCACCCCAAAAGCGTCTGACTTTTGGGGTGCATAGTAGTTTTCCACAATTTTTTTGCATCGGGTATGTGGTTAAAAATCAACTTTAGGAAGAGTGTCGAAGCCCCTTTGCAAATCTTCATCGGTCGGGATATAGTCGGTCATTGTACCGTCGTTAAATGCCTTGTATGCTGACAGGTCAAAGTAGCCCGTTCCGGTCAGCCCGAAAATAATGGTCTTTTCTTCGCCTGATTCCTTGCATTTAAGCGCCTCATCGATTGCTACACGGATTGCGTGTGATGACTCGGGCGCAGGCAGAGTACCCTCTGTTTTTGCGAAAAAGGTTGCGGCTTCAAATACCTTTGTCTGTTCAACAGCCACCGCATCTATGTAGCCGTCATGATACAGCTTTGAAAGTATAGCAGACATACCGTGGTAACGCAAGCCACCAGCGTGGTTCGGTGAAGGCATAAATCCGCTGCCGAGAGTGTACATTTTTATAAGCGGTGTGGTTTTTCCGGTGTCGCCGAAATCAAAGGCATATTTTCCTCGTGTCAGTGATGGGCAGGATGCAGGCTCGACTGCAATGAACTTTATGTCCGATTTGCCCTCGAGATTGTCTGCCATAAACGGAGAAATCAGTCCGCCTAGGTTAGATCCACCGCCGGCACAGCCGATGATTATGTCTGGATGAATGTCATATTTTTCGCAGGCGGTCTTTGTTTCTTGACCGATTACGGTCTGATGCAGCAAAACGTGGTTTAAAACGCTGCCCAGAACATAGCGGCAGTTCGGTGTATGAGTTGCGACCTCCATAGCCTCGGAGATTGCACAGCCAAGCGAACCTCCAGTTCCGGGGTTTTCCGCAAGAATTTTTCTGCCGACTTGGGTGGTGGTGGACGGCGACTTGATAACCTTTCCGCCGTAGGTTTCTATAACCGATTTGCGATAAGGTTTCTGCTCCGCCGAAACCTTAACCATGTAAACCGTAAGATCCATACCGTAGAACGCACACGCCATTGACAACGCCGTGCCCCACTGTCCTGCTCCAGTTTCGGTGGTGAGCGAAGTGAGCCCCTGTTTTTTTGCATAGTAAACCTGTGCGATAGCGGAGTTCAACTTGTGAGAGCCGGATGTGTTTGTACCCTCAAATTTGTAGTATATTTTTGCCGGGGTGTCAAGCGCTTTTTCAAGATTATATGCACGCACCAACGGAGACGGGCGGTACATTTTATAAAATGCCTGAACTTCTTCCGGAATGTCGATAAGCTTGTCGGTTACGTTGAGCTCCTGCTTGATAAGCTCGTGACAGAACACCGGCTCCAAGTCTTCTGCCGTACACGGCTGTCCGGTTGCTGGATTGATGAAAGGCTCTGGCAGTTCCTTCATGTACGGTCTGATGTTGACCCACTGTTTTGGCATTTCACTTTCTTCAAGATAAATTTTGTACGGAATTTTCGCCATGATAAAAACCTCTTTTCTTTAATTTGCAGAAAATAAAAAAGCCCTTGCTCGAATATGCCAGAACAAGGGTATAGTTTTTATACGGTAAAAGAAATTTCATAATTAAATTTTAAAATCTCATCTAATCTAATTAGGTTTTCAAAAAACTAATCTGTTCTAATCTATTCTCTGCTTGATGACAATATAGCAGAAAATAAATGCCGTGTCAAGGGTTTTTGTAAAAAAAGTTTAAATTAAATTTTTCGAATATCCATATCGTGCGGAACGGGCGCGATTATTTCAATTTTTTCGCTGTTTATAGGGTGGATAAAATTCAGTTTGCGGCAGTGCAGGAACAGTCGTCTGTTTTCTGCAATGCCGTACAGGCTGTCGCCTAAAATCGGTATTCCTATATGCACCATATGAAGCCTAAGCTGATGTGTCCTGCCGGTGCGAGGAACGAGCCGCGCAAGACTCAGTCCGTTCGCTTCGTCAATTATTGTGTAGTCGGAAACCGCCGGTTTTCCGTCCTGGCTTATGCAGCGTTTTATGATTCCATTATGTTCACGTCGTATTGGTGCGGAAATTCTGCCGGACTTTTCGTATACCGTTCCGACGCATATAGCAAGATATTCCTTATATAGTTCCTTTGCACGAAGCTGTTCCGAAAGGCGGGCGCAGGCGTATGCGTTTTTTGCAATGAGCACCACACCGGACGTTTCACGGTCGAGCCGCGTTACGGCACGGAAGGTAAACGGCGCATCCTTATAATAGTAGCAAACCGCATTTGCAAGAGTGCCCTCAAAGTGCCCATGAGATGGATGCGTGGGCATATTGTATGGCTTGTTTACCGCCAGAAGATCCTCATCTTCATGCAAAATATCAAGAGGAATATTGTTGGGGACAATGCCTTGTGAGCTGGATTCGGGGAGGATTATGCTCAGTCTGTCACCGACGCTGACCAATTTGTTCACAAATACTCGTTCACCGTTTAAGAAAATTCCACCGCCATTTTTAAGCCGTGTTATCATTGCGGCGGAAAAACAAAAATTGGTTTTGAGAATATATTTTATTTCTTTGCCGCAAAGGCTGTCTGTGATGTCAAGTATAAATTGTCGCATTTTTTCACCTCATAATAGTATAATTATACGATAAAATGCCGCAAAGTGCAATATTTTTGATAAAATTGTACAATATTGAAATTTATGCTTGACAAATATCGTTCATGGGTGCTATAATGAAAAAAAATCGAATTTGGAGAAATAAAATGAGAAACTTAAGCAGCACATTTGCATACTTTTATGGCTTTACATATTATTGTAAGGCCTTGTTGTGTTGCTCTGACAGTTAATTCATTTTTGTTTTAACAGGACTGCAGTGTAACACACCGCAGTCCATTTTTTATATAAAAAATAAGGCATGCCAACTTATTCACAAAGCGTTTTTAAGAAAGGAAAGGGACAAGAAAATGATACTCGTACTTAAAGAAAATTATGACAAAAAGCAGCTTGAAAATCTTACCTCATGGCTTAAAGAACAGAACATAGACATTCACCTGAGTCAAGGTAAGCAGACGACAATTCTCGGACTTATCGGTGATACGTCCGCGCTTGATATCGATATGCTGTCAACGCTCGACATTGTTGAAACCGCAAAGAGAATTCAGGAGCCTTACAAAAATGCCAACAGAAAATTCCACCCGGACGACACCGTGATAAGTGTGGGAGATGTAAAAATCGGCGGCGGAAACTTTGGAATAATTGCAGGACCGTGTTCTGTCGAATCGGAGGAGCAACTCTGCACTATTGCAGAGGATGTAAAGGCTTCGGGTGCAAAAATGCTGCGTGGAGGCGCTTTCAAGCCGAGAACATCTCCGTATGCTTTCCAGGGTCTGCGCGAAAAGGGAATTGAGCTTTTGCTGCGAGCAAAAGAAAAAACAGGACTTCCGATTGTGACAGAAATTATGGATCTTTCACATCTGCCACTGTTCAAGGATGTTGACGTCATTCAGGTTGGAGCAAGAAATATGCAGAATTTTGAGCTTTTGAAGGAGCTTGGAAAAACAAATAAGCCTATTTTGTTAAAGCGTGGTCTTTCAAGCACTTTGCAGGAGCTGCTGATGAGTGCCGAATACATCATGGCGGGCGGAAACAGCAACGTTATACTGTGTGAGCGAGGCATAAGAACCTTTGAAACAGCAACGCGAAATACGCTTGATTTGTCGGCAGTACCGCTTTTAAGACAAATGACGCATCTGCCTATTATAGTTGACCCCAGCCACGCTACCGGAATTGCAAAGCTGGTAAAGCCTATGGCCGTTGCGGCTACGGCTGCTGGATCAGACGGATTGATTATAGAGGTACACAACGATCCACCCCATGCATTGTGCGACGGTGCCCAGTCACTTACTCCGGAGCAGTTTGCAGACCTTAAGAAATCGGTGGATAATGTGCTGCCGTTTGCATGCAGATCATGAAAATTGCAGTAATAGGACTCGGGCTTATCGGCGGTTCGATTGCAAAGGGCTTTAAAAAATACACAGACTATGGTATACTGGGATATGATACGGATGAGACGGTTATGAAAAAAGCGCTCGAAAGCGGTGCGATTGACCGCACTTTGGGCGATGAGCTGGCGGAGTGCGACATTGTGGTACTTGGGCTCTATCCCGAAACAGCAATTAATGTTATGAAAAAATACGCTCCCATTATCGGAAAAAACACGGTTGTAACCGACTGCGGCGGTGTGAAGGAAAAGGTTTGCCGCGGAATTTTTCCGATTGCAAGGGAGTACGGCTTTACATTTATCGGAGCGCACCCTATGGCAGGTATAGAACAGTTCGGGTTTGACTGGTCAAATGCAGATATGTTTAAGGGTGCCTCGCTTATACTTACACCGTTTGATGAAACTCCTGACGAAAAGACGCTGTTTTTGTGGAATGCATTTTCAAAAATCGGTTTTTCAAGACTTCAGATGTCAACTCCTGAAGAACATGACAAAATTATCGCATATACATCTCAGCTTGCCCACGTTGTTTCAAGCAGCTATATAAAAAGCCCAACAGCAATGAATCATACAGGTTTTTCGGCAGGTAGCTTCCGTGATATGACACGTGTTGCACGCCTGAATGAGGATATGTGGACCGAGCTGTTTTTGGAAAATGCCGGCAATCTTACAAATGAGATTGATTTTGTTGTCGACAAAATGCAGGAATTTTCAGACGCAATAAAGGCAAGGGACGCTGAAACTCTGCGAAAGCTTTTGAAGGAAGGCAGAGAAAAAAAGGAGCTGTCTGAAAAGTGCGATATGCAGTGAGGTTTAAGTCGTAAAAGTATTTTTATGTAGTTAAGTTTTGTTCATTGACACGGAAAGGAATATTTATCATGATGAAAAAAATTCAGGTGCGTGCGTCAACCGAATATGAGGTGCTTATATCGAGCGGAATTATGGGTGATTCGGGAAAGCTTGTGCGGCAGGTGATAAAGCCATGCCGTGTGATGCTTGTAAGCGATGATAAGGTTTTCGGACTTTACGGCGCCTGTGTACAAAAGTCGCTAGAAGAAGCCGGATATGAGGTTTCGGTGCATGTTTTCAAAAACGGAGAAAAATCAAAAATCATGCAGGAGTACATAAAGATACTCGAAACGGCGGCGGAAAACAGGCTAACAAGAACCGACGCAATGGTGGCACTTGGAGGCGGAGTTGTCGGTGATATGACCGGTTTTGCGGCGGCGACATATCTGCGCGGAATAAAATTTGTTCAGCTGCCGACAACATTTTTGGCTGCGGTAGATTCGTCGGTCGGAGGAAAGACGGGCGTTAATCTGAAGCACGGAAAAAACCTCGCAGGAGCATTTCATCAGCCATCGCTGGTGGTCTGCGATACCGACAGCTTTGCTACTCTAGATGACCGAACTTTTTCCGACGGTGTTGCCGAAACGGTTAAGTGCGGAATGATATGTGATGCGGAGCTGTTCGTTAAAATGCACGGCGATTTCAGAAAAAGTATTAGTGATATTACCGCGGAATGCGTGTCGATAAAGCGCGATGTAGTCTGTGAGGACGAGTTTGACACCGGAAAGCGGCAGCTTTTGAATTTTGGTCACACAATAGGTCATGCGATAGAGAAATGCAGCAATTTTGAAATAACACACGGCCATGCAGTAGCAATAGGAATGGCGGCTGTGACGCGCGCCGCCGAAAAGCTTAATATCTGCGAAAAGGGTACATCGGACGCGCTTTGCGATACACTAAAAAAATGTTCTCTGCCGACGGAATGTACATTTTCGGCAAAAGAGCTTTACGGCGTGATGCTTGCGGACAAAAAGAGATCCGGCGACGTGATTACGATTGTTGTTCCGAAAAAAATAGGCAAATGTGTATTGTATAGAATACCTGTGGTCGAGCTTTTGAATTTTGTTGAAAAAGGACTTGAAAAATGAAGGTTATAATAACTCCGAAAAGGCTTTCAGGTAAGATATCGGCCGTCACGTCTAAGTCGGATGCACACCGTTTGATAATAGCCGCGGCACTTGCCGACAAGCCTACAAAGATATTTATGAATAATTTTTCCGAGGATATAAACGCAACAATTGATTGCATAAAGGCTCTCGGAGGCGGATGCGAACCGATAAGCGACGGTATAACGGTGTCGCCGATAGGGCAGGCGGCGGAAAACGTGGTGCTGCGTTGCCGTGAAAGCGGCTCTACAGCAAGGTTTATGCTTCCTGTCGCGGCGGCGGTGTGTAAAAATGCAGAGGTTTGCGGAAGTGCGCGGCTGATTGAGCGACCTTTTGCTGAGCTTACGCGCGTTCTGCGCAGCCATGGTACCGAAATCGACCGTGATTTTCTGCCAATAAAGCTACGCGGCGGAATTACCGGAGGCGAGTTTGCGCTTGCTGGCAACATCAGCTCTCAGTATATTACCGGACTTTTGTTCGCACTGCCGTTGGTTGCGGGCGGCGGAAAAATCTGTCTTACAACGCCGCTGGAATCGGCGGCATATGTGGATATGACATTGGATACGCTTGAAAAATTCGGTGTTCGGATAAATGTCGGTGACGGTTTTTATGAAGTGGGTCAGCAGAAATATATTTCGCCGGGTGAGATTTTTGCGGATGGTGACTGGTCAAATGCGGCATTTTGGATTGCGGCAAATACTATGGGAGCAGCGGTGGAAGTCGGCGGCTTGTCCGAAAGTTCGCATCAGGGTGACAAAAGGATCATCGGACTTTTGCACAAAAACGAAATTGACGCATCACAGATCCCAGATCTTGTTCCTATACTTGCGACTGCGGCTGCGGCGAAAAAGGGTAGGACGGTTATAAAAAATGCTGCGCGGCTGCGGCTGAAGGAAAGCGACAGGTTGACCGCCATGTGCAAAAATCTTAACAGTATAGGAGGAGAAGTCACCGAAACTGCCGATGGATTGGTAATAAACGGACATGGATTTCTTTTGGGAGGAGAGGTTTGCGGCTTCAACGACCACAGGATAGTAATGGCTATGGCGATTGCTTCAATTATATGTATGGATAAGCTTGCGATAAACGGTGCAGAGGCTGTAAAAAAGTCATATCCGGCATTTTTTAATGATTTTAGAAAGCTTGGGGGTGTTTTTGATGTCGTATCAGATAGGTGAAAAAATCAGAGTAACAATTTTCGGTCAGTCACATTCCGAAGCAATCGGTGCGGTGATTGACGGCATACCGGCGGGGATACGTCTTGATACGGATAAAATAAGAGCGCATATGCAAAGGCGCGCGCCGGGCAGGGACAGATTTTCGACGCCGCGCCGCGAGACGGACGAGCCGGAAATAATCTCCGGTCTTTCGGATGGAATCACCTGCGGTGCACCGATTTGCGCAGTAATAAAAAACACTAACACTAAAAGCAGCGATTACGAAAGTTTAAAATATCTGCCGCGCCCCGGTCATTCCGACTTTGCGGCATTTATGAAATACGGCGGCGCGAACGATATACGCGGCGGAGGGCAGTTTTCGGGCAGAATGACGGCACCGCTTTGTTTCGCAGGTGCGGTGTGTATGCAGCTGCTTGAAGAAGATGGCATTTTTGTCGGTGCGCATATTGCGAAAATTCACGGCGTGAGTGATGAAGCGTTCGATGCGGCAAATGTGGAAAAGAATTTGCTTGACGGTCTGAAAAACAAGCCTTTTGCGGTCATTTCGGATGCGCAAGGGGAAAAAATGAAGGCAGAAATTGCGAAGGCAAAAGAAAATCTTGACTCTGTAGGCGGCGTTATTGAATGTGCAGTTTTGGGTATGCCTCCCGGAATCGGCGGTGCACTGTTTGACGGACTGGAGGGCTGTATTTCAAAGGCGGTTTTCGGTATTCCGGCGGTGAAGGGAATTGAATTCGGCGCGGGATTTGCAGCGGCAGATATGTACGGCTCGGAAAATAACGACAGCTTTTATTTTGCAGAGAACGGCAAGGTGAAAACGCGTACGAACAATCACGGAGGAATTCTCGGCGGAATTTCAAGCGGAATGCCACTGATTTTCAGAACAGCGGTGAAACCCACACCATCAATAGCGTGCACGCAGAAGACGGTAAACCTTAAGACCGGCACGGAGGAAAAACTTAAAATAACGGGGCGGCATGATCCGTGCATCGTGCATCGTGCTGTACCGGCGGTCGAATCGGCTGCTGCGATTGCGATTCTTGACAAAATGAGAGGTTGACAAATATGGATTTGGAAAATGTAAGAACAGACATAGACAATATAGACGATAAGCTGGTAAAGCTTTTTGTAGAGCGAATGAGCGACGTGCTTGAGGTTGCAAAGTATAAAAAAGAACATAATCTGCCTGTTTATAACGGACAGCGCGAACGCGAAATTATAAACAGCCTTACTGCAAAGGTGCCGGAGGAGCTGGCGCTTTATGTAAAGGTACTTTACGGAACTCTGTTTGATGTCAGCAGGTCATACCAAAGCAAAAAAATCGCAAAATCCTCTAAAATTGTTGAAGACATAAAGACTGCACTTGCGGACACAGACAACAAATTTCCCGATTATGCGGTTGTTGCATGTCAGGGAACCGAGGGTGCGTATTCGCAGAAAGCTTGCGAGAAACTGTTTTTCAATCCGTCGGTGATGTTTTTCGAAAATTTCAAGGGAGTGTTTGACGCTGTTGACAGCGGAATGTGCCGGTATGGGGTTCTGCCGCTTGAAAACAGCATCTACGGCACGGTTACCGAGGTTTGTGACTTGATGAACAGATATGATTTTTCTATTGTCAAAGCGGCGAAAATTCAGATAAATCACATTCTTGCGACGAAAAGCGGCACGACCGAAATAACAGAGATTTTTTCGCACAGACAGGCAATCGGGCAGTGCGAAAAGTTTTTGAAAGGTCTTAAGAATGTTAAGATTACCCCGTGCGAAAATACGGCTGTGGCGGCATCTATGGTGGCAAAGTCTGACAGAAACGACGTTGCCGCAATTTGCTCTAAGGAGTGTGCATCACTCTACGGTCTCAGTGTGATGAAGGATTCAATTGCCGACAGCGACAACAACTATACAAGATTCATCTGCATTTCAAAGAAAAAGGAGATTTATCCTGGTGCGGACAAAATCAGCTTTATGATAACTCTGCCGCACACCGCAGGTTCACTGTATGCAACAATTTCAAAGTTTGCAGCTGCGGGGATAAACCTTACAAAAATCGAGAGCCGTCCAATCGCTGGAAGAGACTTTGAGTTTTCGTTTTATTTTGAAATGGAGGTTTCGGTTTATTCGGATGAGCTTTACGCAATTTTGGCTGAGCTGGAAAACTCGGACGAAAAGTTTAAATTTTACGGATGCTATCTTGAAACATAAACAGATGAAAAACCACTGTTCCTTTTAAAGGCACGCTAGTTTACTAGTATAAGGAGAGAATAAAATGGGTATATATGAAGAAAAAGCGTCCGCTCTTTTCAAAAGCGGATACAACTGTGCACAGGCGGTATTTCTTGCATTTGCGGAAAAAATGAATATTGACAGGGAAACGGCGATAAAGTTGTCATCTTCCTTCGGGGGAGGAATTGGCAGAATGCGCGAGGTCTGCGGTGCGGTCAGCGGAATGTGTATGGTAATAGGTGTTCTGTACGGCTATTCCGATGTGGATGACGTTACCGCAAAAAAAGAGCACTATGAGAGAATTCGGAAGCTTGCCGCAGAATTTAAGGCGGAAAACGGCAGCATAATCTGTCGCGAACTTTTGGGAATCAAGACGGCGGAAAAGTCTGCGGCACCGGAACCGCGCACCGAACAGTATTTTCATTCGCGTCCGTGCGAAAAAATGGTTGCCGATGCGGCAATACTGACAGAGGAATATATAAATACACACTAAGGCGGCAGAATGAATTTTTGCAATAGTTGAACTATTGACGTTTTTAAGAAAATATGTTAAAATATCATGAAATAAACAGCTATTGAGATACAGCCTGTAGGAGGAATTATAAATGAGCAGAGTTTCAACAAAAAATCTGGCACTCGCGGCAATACTGACTGCGCTTGTCGTTATACTGCAGTTTCTCGGAGCTTTTATTAAGCTCGGACCGTTTTCGATTTCAACGGTTTTGATACCCATTGTTGTCGGTTCGGCAATCTGTGGCGTCGGCATAGGTGCGTGGCTTGGGTTTGTTTTCGGTGTTGTAGTACTTTTGAGCGGCGATGCGGCTGCGTTTTTGGCGGTTAATGTGCCGGGAACTATTATAACGGTGCTTTTAAAGGGTACACTATGCGGTCTGGCAGCAGGAGTAGTTTACAGGCTGCTGGCAAAATTCAGCACCTATGCTGCAGTTGCGGCTGCTGCGGTTGTGTGTCCGATTGTAAACACGGGCGTGTTTCTTTTGGGATGTCTTTTGTTCTTTATGCCAACAGTAACTGAATGGGCGGCAGCTGCAGGACTGGGTGAAAATGTTGCGCAGTTTATGATTGTCGGACTTGTGGGACTTAATTTTCTTGTTGAAATGGGAATAAATATCGTTTTAAGTCCTATTATCGTAAGACTGCTTAATGCAAGAAATAAATAAATCCGGAGAAAAGTATGTGGTATTCTGAAGACTGGAAGGACTATATTTTAATTGATGCTGCTGGCGGCGAAAAGCTGGAATATTGGGGCAATGTGTTGCTGCGTCGTCCCGATCCGCAGGCAATCTGGACCGAAAAGAGCAAAACCGTACTTTGGACAAATACCGATGCGACCTATCACAGGAGCAAGTCGGGCGGTGGCAGCTGGGAATATTTCAACAAAAAAATGCCGCAGCGCTGGACTGTCAGATACAAAAATCTTACATTTAACATAAAGCCGATGGGGTTTAAGCACACGGGGCTTTTTCCAGAGCAGGCGGTCAACTGGGACTGGTTTTCAGAGATTATAAAAAACGAAAAAAGACCGGTTAGGATTTTAAACCTTTTTGCATACACAGGTGGTGCGACCGTTGCGGCACTGGCTGCCGGAGCTGAGGTGTGCCATGTTGACGCTTCAAAGGGTATGGTGACGTGGGCAAAGGAAAATGTAGCATCATCGGGGCTTTCCGAACGCCCCGTGCGATATATAGTTGACGATGTGAAAAAGTTCGTTGCGCGTGAGGGACGCCGCGGAAAAAAGTATGATGCGGTTATAATGGATCCACCGTCCTACGGTAGAGGCCCGAGCGGCGAGCTTTGGAAAATCGAAGACGAGCTTTATCCGCTTATCGAGGATTGTATGAAAATTTTGTCTGATAAACCGTTGTTTTTTTTAATCAATTCGTATACAACCGGCTTGTCACAGACAATTATGGATAATGTTCTCACACTGACAATGAAAGAAAAATACGGCGGCAGGGTTAGCTGCGACGAAATCGGACTTATGATGCGCGAAAAACAGATGATTCTTCCGTGTGGAATAAGCTGCCGCTGGAATAAGGAATAATTTTGATGATAGATGTTGAAAATCTGTCCTTTTCGTATGACGATGAGGACAGCGAAGCGAAAAGATATGTAATAGAGGGACTCAATCTGCACATAGAAAAGGGCAGCTTTGTTGCCGTGCTCGGACATAACGGTTCGGGAAAATCCACGCTGGCAAAGCACTTTAACGGTATACTGCTGCCAAGCGGAGGCAAGGTGTACGTTGCGGGCATGGATACCACTGACGAGAAACATATATATGATATACGCAGTACTGCAGGAATGGTCTTTCAGAATCCGGATAATCAGATTGTCGCGGCGATTGTCGAGGATGAAATTGCTTTTGCACCGGAAAATCTTGGAGTTGCGCCGCAAGATATACGAAAACGCGTTGATGAGTGTCTTAGAATTGTTCATATGACGGAGTTTGCAAAGGCTTCTCCGTCGCGGCTTTCGGGAGGGCAAAAGCAGAGAGTTGCAATCGCCGGAGTGCTTGCAATGGAGCCGGACTGCATAATTTTGGACGAGGCTACCGCAATGCTTGACCCTCAGGGCAGACGTGATGTTATGACAACGATAAAAGACCTTAACCGCGAAAAAGGCATAACGGTTGTACTTATCACACACTACATGGATGAAGCTGCCATGGCGGACCGCATTGTTGTTATGGAAAAAGGGAAAGCAGTGATGGATGACGTACCGAAAAAAGTTTTTTCGCAGGTAGACAGAATCAAAAAAATCGGTCTTGACGTACCGCAGGTGACCGAGCTATTGTTCAATCTGCGCAATCTCGGCATAGATTTGCCGCAGGATGTCATAACAGTTGAGGAATGCGAAAAGATACTGCTCGGAAAGCTGAAGGGACACGAAAAATGATTAAAGTAACGGATTTGAATTATATATATCAGCAGGGAATGCCGTTTGAAAAAAAAGCACTTTCGGACGTCAGTTTCGAGATTCCTGACGGCGATTTTGTCGCAATTATCGGTCATACCGGTTCAGGAAAATCTACGCTTATTCAACATCTTAACGCGCTTGTGCGTCCAACGAGCGGCAGAATTGAAATTGACGGTATTGACATAACCGATCCTAAAACCGATTTGCGCGAAATCAGGAAAAAGGTTGGACTTGTGTTTCAGTATCCCGAGCACCAGCTGTTTGAAGAAAGCGTGTATAAGGATATAGCTTTCGGACCGGTGAATATGGGACTTTCTGAGGAAAAGGTGCGTGAACGTGTATATGAGGCAATCGGCCTTGTTGGACTGGACGAAACGCTTCTTGAAAAATCTCCGTTTGAACTTTCGGGCGGACAAAAGCGCCGCACAGCAATCGCCGGAGTGCTTTCCATGAAACCGAAGGTACTTATACTCGATGAACCGACAGCCGGACTTGACCCTCACGGCAGAGATGAAATTTTGGGACAGCTGCTGCGGCTGCATGAGCAAAACTCCGGCATGACAATTATTTTCGTGTCACATTCGATGGAGGATGTTGCAAAAATCGCAAAAAACGTTCTTGTGATGAACAGGGGCAGGCTTGTCATGCACGGAAGCGTGGCAGAGGTTTTTGCACGCGGAGAAGAACTAAAAAAAATCGGACTTGATGTTCCTCAGATTACAGAGCTGACGCAGCTTTTGATAAAGGATGGTATAAATATTCGTCCCGATGTATATACTGTGAAATTTGCCTCGGAGCTTTTAGCGAAGATGATAAAGGAGACAGAAAATGTTTAAGGATATTACTATCGGACAGTATATTGAGGGCGATTCTTTTATACATAAAATGGACGCAAGAATGAAGATTCTGCTAGGAATGTTTTATATCATAATTTTGTTTATTATCAGTACACCTGCTGCATATGCGGCATTCACGCTGTTTACGGCACTTCTTATCATTGTATCAAAAATGCCGTTTAAATATATTGTTCGCGGCTTAAAGCCGATGCTTTATATACTTGTCTTTACAGCAGTAATAAACCTGTTCATGACGCAGGGACAGACGATTCTGTGGGTATGCCCGTTCTGGAGTGCACTAAAAATTACCCAAGAGGGACTAAGAACTGCGGTTTTGATGATACTCCGTCTTGTATATCTTGTTATAGGCACGTCAATTCTTACACTAACGACTTCGCCGCTTATGCTGACCGACGGTATAGAAAGCCTTTTGAAACCGTTTGAAATAATAAAGCTGCCGTCACACGAAATTGCGATGATGATGACAATTGCAATTCGTTTTATACCAACACTTTCGGAGGAAACCGAAAAAATTATTAAGGCGCAGACTGCGCGCGGTGCGGATTTTGAAAGTGGGAATATTTTTCGCAGAGCAAAAGCAATGGTGCCGCTTCTGGTGCCGTTGTTCATAAGTGCATTCAGACGGGCGGACGACCTTGCGGTTGCAATGGATGCGCGGTGCTATAACGGAGGCAAAAACCGCACGCGAATGAAACAGATGAAAATGACCGCACGTGATGCTTTTGCGGCGATATTCATGCTGATTTTCGCAGTAGTTGTCATTGCAATGCAGAAAGTTATGTAGAGGTGGCATAATGCGAAATATTAAGCTGACTCTTCAATATGACGGAACGAATTATCATGGCTGGCAGACACAGGAAAACGCTGTAACGGTGCAGGAGGTTGTCGAAAAGGCAATCGCCGCGGTTATCGGTGCGCGCCCGAAGCTTGTCGGATGCGGCAGAACCGATTCGGGTGTTCATGCAATGCGTTATGTGTGCAATTTTAAGTCGGAAACGCATATTCCGGAGCGAAAGCTGCCTCTGGCGCTTAATGCGCACCTTCCGGCCGATATAGTATGCATGGCAGCGGAAGACGTATCGGCAGACTTTGATGCTCGATATTCGGCAAAGAAAAAATGCTACAAATATTATATTCAAAATTCACAGTTCCCCAATGTATTTAGACTTAATAGAATCTGGCACTATCCGCATCCGCTGGATATAGAAAAAATGAGACACGCAGCTGAGGCTTTTTTGGGCGAGCACGACTTTATTGGCTTTGCAGCGCGCGGATTTACGGTGAAAACAACGGTCAGAACGATTTATTCCATTGATATTTCAAAGAAAGATGACATTATCGAAATTTCGGTATGCGGAAACGGTTTTTTATATAATATGGTCAGAATAATTGCCGGTACCCTTGTTTTTGTCGGAGGCGGAAAGCTCAATCCTGATGACATGTCGGACATAATAGCATCGTGTGACCGAAAAAGAGCCGGAATGACGGCACCCGCAGCAGGACTATATCTATCGGAGGTGTATTATTAATGGATATAAAGAAAAATGTTATTAAAATATTCCTTGTAATTTTATGCCTTTTTGCTGTGGGATTTTTTGCTATGGTGCAATCAGGCACCGAAATGCCGCTTGTTCAGACATATAAAAATAATTTTAAGAGAAACGTTAGCGGAATTTGCCGAATACTGAAAATTGATGTTCCGCTTGAAATGCAGTTTTATCTCAATGATATGTCAACACCGGCGCCGGCACCGACGATGATTCCGGCTGATGAACAGCGCGAAATGGACGAGGCACTGGGTTATCCGGTGAGCGATGAGGAAGAAATTGTTCCGCACGAGGGAACAGTGGCGCTTACAACTAAGGAGCCAATCAAATCGAACGCAAAAAAGGAAAATCAGCCTATTGCGTTTGATGCGGCAGAAAATTCAAAATTTGCTGTGTATAAAAACTATATTGTGTGCGCAAATGAAACAAATTACATTGCATATGATGCAGGCGGAAATCTTGTGTGGAAGCAGAAACTGCAGATGCAGAACCCGATTTTGAAGGTCAGCGGAGATTATGTTTTGCTGGCAGAAACTGGGGCAAAAAAACTGAGCCTGTACAAGGGCAAAAAGCTGATTTTTGGCACAAAAACCGCAGGAAATATAATAACGGCAAGTGTGTCAAAAAACGGCGATGTTGTGGCGGTTACAGAAAAGGAATTTTATAAAGGACAGGTTGTTGTTTATAATAAAAAGGGAGAGAGGATTTTTGCATGGGATTCCGGTTCATACAACATTCTCGACGCTGTCATTTCGCCGCACCGTAAGGTTGCGGTTTCAATGCTCAATACCGACTCTGGCGCGGACAGCTTTATTACCTGTTTTGGCGTCGACGGAAAAGAACGATATAAAACCGAAAATTTTTCTGGTATGATTATTTTTGCCCTGGAATATAACGGCGAAAATCTGACAGCATTTTCTGATACAAAGTGCATGGGCATATCCCAAAAGGGCAAAACCACATGGGAATATGACTACGGCGGAAAAAATATTGAGCATTATACCGTTGCCGAGAACGGCAACAAGCTGCTCCTGTTTGACAACGACAACACGGGCGAGCTTTTGGGAATTGCGGGATCGGGCAAGACATGCGAGCCGATTAAGGCAGAGAGTATGCCGGACTGCATAGACATTAAATTGGATTACGTAGCATATAATAATGGACGAGATGTAATTGTTATGAGCATGAATGCAAAAACTGCCCTTACCGCTTCCTGCAGTTCGGATATAAAGCAGCTTCACATTCTTGATTCAAAGCACGTTCTTGCCGTTTACAGCTCAAGCATTCAGTTTAAAAAACTTTTAAAGACGGTGAATACCGATAATAAGGCCAGAACCGAAGCATCCGCAACACCGGTGGCTTCGCCTGAACCGTCCGGAAATCCGAAGGAGGGAGAGAAATAGCATGAATTTCGTTTGGAATACCGCGCTTGTATGGGATATCGCACTGGTGGCAATAATAATTATTTGCGTTTCGGTTTCGGCAAAGCGCGGATTCATAAAATCGTCACGAACAATTCTTGCGATAATTCTGACGGCATTGTTGCTTATAACCGTGCAGGCTCAGACAATGAATTTTTTGCACAATTCGCCGATCGGAGAAACAATACGGACAACCGTGATAGAAAACGTTACAAAAACATATGAAAAAAAAGAACTTCCGCAAGATGCCGACACTACCGATACCGAAAAATCCCTTGCTATATGTGAGGCTATGTCGCTGCCGAAGTTTTTGTCGCACGGCATAGAAATGCAGATAAAGCAGATGTCCGAGATAAAGAACAATGTGCTTGACCTGATAGCAGATACGCTGTCAAACTTTATTATAAAGGTGATTTCAATTGTTCTTTTATTTGTGCTGGTACGCCTTTTCGTATTTATTCTGCTCAAAATTCTCGACAGCTTGTTCAGCCTGCCGGGACTCAGAACTGTAAACAGAACTATGGGCGCGATGATCGGAATTTTCAACGCTCTGCTGATGGTTTACATAATCTGCGGCGCGGTTAGCCTGTTTACACCGGTTGACAATCTCGAAGCAGTTCAAAATACGGTCAATTCTACATATATTCTAAAGTATTTCTATGATAATAATTTATTAATGTCACTGTTTGTATAAGAAAGAGGTGTGATTTTGCAGGAAAATATTGCTTTGCAGCACAAAACAAGAGAAGAATTGAAGTATATAGCGCACGACCTGGGAATCAGACGCATATCTGCGATGAAAAAAGATGATATCATAGCAGCGATAGTTGAAAAACGTGCGCAAACAGAGGTTCGAGAGCCTAAACAGAATACGTCTGACCGGGAAGAATCTCTAAAAACGCAGGAAGAGACAAACCGCACGGAGTCTGACCGTAAAAGCACAAATTCAAAAAATGACGATGCACAGGCGCAGCAAAAACAGCGACGCCGTCACGATGATGTGGTTGAAGTTTGCGGTGTTTTGGACGTTATGGCTGAGGGCTTTGGCTTTTTGCGGTTCGAAAACTATCGCTCGGGAGAAAACGATATATATGTTTCTCCTACTCAAATTCGTAGGTTCGGACTGAAAACAGGAGACGAAATAACGGGTGTCGCAAGACCGATTATGGATGAGGACAAATATTCGCCTCTGCTGTTTGTGAAACAAATAAATGGCGATACGATTGACGTTGCATTAAAGCGCCGCAGTTTTGAGCGTCTTACGCCGATCTATCCGAATAAAAAGCTTGTACTGGATACCGGTGAAAGAACAAAATATGCGTCAAGACTTTTGGATATTATAGCGCCGATAGGCAAGGGGCAGCGTGGAATGATTGTCGCACCGCCAAAAGCGGGAAAAACCACGCTGATTAAACAGATAGCGCAGTCGGTTTCAAAAAACTATCCCGATGTAAAGCTTATTGTTTTGCTGATCGACGAAAGACCGGAGGAAGTAACCGATATGCGCCGCTCAATAGATGGCGAGGTTATCTATTCAACATTTGACCAGACTCCGGCAAATCATACAAAATGCGCTGAAATGGTGTTGGAACGTGCAATGCGCCTTGTTGAACAAAAAAGGGATGTTGTGATACTGCTTGACTCGATAACAAGGCTGGCGCGTGCATACAATCTGACCGTTACACCGACGGGCAGAACGCTTTCGGGCGGACTGGACCCTGACGCGCTTATAAAGCCGAAAAAGTTTTTTGGAGCCGCGAGAAATATCGAGGAAGGCGGAAGCCTTACCATTCTTGCAACTGCGCTTGTTGAAACCGGTTCAAGAATGGATGACGTTATTTTTGAGGAATTTAAGGGCACGGGCAACATGGAACTTAAGCTAGACAGAGGCTTGCAGGAAAGGCGAATTTTTCCGGCAATTGACATCTTAAAATCTGGTACGCGACGCGAGGAAACGCTTCTGTCACCTATTGAAAAAGAGGCGCTGTGGGCAATACGCCGAAGCGTAAATCCGCAGAATACCTATGACACTATGGCGGTTTTGCTGAACCTTTTGAAAAATACACAGACAAACAGCGAGTTTGTGGGAATGCTTTTAAAGCATTTTAACAATAACAGAAATTGACGATACCAATTATGATTAAATCCTTATTAACAAAAGAGAAGAAGGAGATGATCAGATGATTTTATCCAACTTCCATACACATACTTCATTTTGCGACGGATACGATACGCCGGAGAGCATAGTGCTGGAGGCAATTTCGATGGGGTTTGATACACTGGGATTTTCGGATCATAGCCACACTGCGTTTGACCCAGTGCGATCAATGAGCAGGGAGAACACGGCTAAATACATAAAAACCGTGAACGAACTTAAGGAGAAGTACCGAGATAAGATTAAAATTCTTTGCGGAGTAGAACAGGATTTGTTTTCGGATATGCCGACAGACGAATATGACTACGTGATAGGTGCGGTGCACCATATTATTAAGGACGGGGAATATATTCAGATTGATAAATCTCCGACTGCGCTGAGAATAGCTGCGGACAAATATTTCGGCGGGGATCTGTATTCACTCGCGGAGGAATATTATGCAAATATGGAGCGCCTTGCTTCGCGCAGTGACGTTGATGTTATGGCGCATTTTGACCTTGTTGCACTTTTCAGCGGCAGAATGCGCGATTTTGACGAAAACAACAAGCGGTATAAAAATGCAGCTTTGCACGCAATGAGAAGAGCGCTGGAAAATGATAAGATAATTGAAATAAACACCTTTCCGGTGCGAAGGGGATTTAAGGTATATCCATATCCGTCAGAATTTTTGCTGAAAGAAGTCCTGCACAAAAAGGGTAAAATTCTGTTTTCAAGCGATAGCCATAAAAAAAACACGCTCGACAACGGCTTCGGTATAGCGCAGGCATATGCATATGAATGCGGCTTTTCCGTAATCGCAATCGACCGTGCAAACGATGTGCTGAAAAATATTGAATAACACTATTTCTTTTTTGCAAACCGCAGTGCCGACTGAATGTGATTGCTCGGATATGCGTTTGATCTTTTAAAGATTTCGTAGACGGAGCATGCCTTGTCAACAATACTGACGATGTATGCTTCTGTGCTTTTCGGCGGAATGATTGTAAGCGGAAACATATGCTTTTTTATAATATCTTTTTCTGTCGGAGTGAGAGAAAAGTCTTCTTCGGCATTTCTAAGTGCGGTGTATGGATGCGAAAATCCGTGCAGACGGTGAGATTTGTCATTTTCGTGCCAGTCGTACAAAAAATAGTCGTGCAAAAGTGCGCCGCGGATGATATCCTCCTTGCGGCAGCGGATAAATCTGACCAATGTCGAAATCCGATAGCTGATGTATGCAACGGCGATGCAGTGCAAAAGGCATGAGGTGGTTCCGTGCTGAATAAAATCCTGCATCTCGGATATGCGTGAGTTCAGCACTGTATCGTGGAAAATAATCTGAAAAAAATTCAGGTCGTTAGATGTAATTTTATGTAAATGCATGGGAATAACTTCTTTCTTGGGTTTTATAAAATATTATTGCACAAAAACCGAAAAATACAGCATTTATTTAATATATTTAATAATTAAATGCCTAAAATGGCACAGAAGGCTTTTTTGAAAGCGTCATTGTTTTCCTTTCTGCGCTTCGGTGCAGAGTGAAGCCTGCCGCCGCAACGGCGGATTTTTTTCGTTTCGGCGCCGTCATTATTAAATAGATGTGTCGCAGACGATTATATATTTTATGTTATGCCGGTGCGCAATTTCGGTTGCAATGTCTACAACCGGACAACCATCGGCATCAATTAAAATTCGCATATTTCCTCCGTAAAGCTTAATTTAATTGAATTTTATCATAGTTAACTATAAATAACAATACTATTGAAAAAAATTTTGTTTGTGTTATAATATTCAGTAACAAAACGAAAGAGAGGAACGGCATCGAAGCCGTAATTTACCATGAGATTATCAGAACTTTTTGCACAAAACAGACCAACACTGTCCTTTGAAGTATTTCCGCCAAAGACGGGCGACGGATTTGAAAAAGTTAAGACGGCAACCGAAGAGATTGCCGGTTTGAGACCGGACTATATGAGCGTAACCTATGGAGCTGGCGGCGGAACAAGCCGTTATACTGTGTCGGTTGCAGCGAACCTTCTTAACAATTACGAAATAACAACGCTTGCGCATCTTACATGTGTATCATCAGATAAGGAGGGTATAACGCGGCAGCTTGACGATCTGAAAAAGAACGGGATTGAAAATATTCTTGCCTTAAGGGGTGACATTCCAGAGAATTATACTCCCGGACAGTACCGCTATGCAAGCGAGCTTATACATGAGATAAAGGCGCATAATGCAGGTTTTTGTATAGGAGGTGCATGCTATCCGGAAGGGCATATAGAATCAAAAAATCGCGCGGACGATATCCGGCATCTTAAAGAAAAGGTTGACGCAGGCTGCGATTTTTTGACTACGCAGATGTTTTTTGACAATAATATACTTTACAGCTTTTTATATAAAATTCGTGAAGCCGGCATAACCGTGCCGGTGGTTGCCGGAATTATGCCGGTTACAAATGCTAAGCAGATTGCGCGTATATGCGCTCTGTCAGGAACATATCTTCCGCAGCGATTCAAATCAATTGTTGACCGATTTGGTGACGATAATGCTGCGATGGCGCAAGCGGGCATTGCATATGCAACCGACCAGATTATTGACCTGATTGCAAATGGCGTGAATGCTGTTCATGTTTATTCAATGAATAAGCCAGAGGTCGCGAGGGCAATTCAGAGCAATCTGTCGGAAATTATAACACAGAGGTAGAAGAAATTGCAGATAGAAAAACACAGAGCGCAGAGTATAAAAATTCCCAAAGATGAGGTACTGCGTTATCTCGGTTACGGGAAAAATACTGCCGAGGGAAGAAGCGGAGTATTGATAGACGAGTGCATTCGCGCGGTGACGGCTGTGCTTGATTGCCGCGCGTGCTATGCGGAGTTTGATATTGCAAAAAAAGACGGAAATCTGATTGATTTGGGATTTACTGCAGTACATTCGGAGGCATTGACCAAAAATCTTGACGGCTGCGATAAAATTGTTTTGTTCACAGCGACAATCGGTATGGAAACCGACAGGCTGATACAAAAATATTCGCAGGTTTTGCCATCGAGGGCGGTTGTTTTTCAGGCGGTGGGCGCAGCGGCGATTGAGGAATATTGCGATTTTTTAAGCTGCGAAATTGCCGAAAAATATGCCTTGCGCGATCTATATCCACGGCCGCGGTTTAGCCCAGGATATGGAGATTTTCCTATATCATGCCAAAAAAATATTTTTGACGTACTTGACTGCACACGAAAAATAGGTGTAATGCTGACCGACGGTATGCTTATGATGCCGTCAAAATCTGTTTCGGCGATCATCGGTTTTTCAAAGGAGCGGACGAGCTGTGCGGAAAGTGACTGCAGCGGTTGCGGCAAAACCGATTGCGCTTTCAGAAGAATTTAATGGAGGTTGGGACATATGAACATCTTGGGAAAGCTGAAAAGCGGACTTGTATATTTTGACGGAGGCACGGGAAGCATGCTTCAGTCTATGGGGCTTTTGCCAGGAGAACAACCGGAGCTTTGGAACTTGACACATCCGGACGAAATTATTGCTTTGCACAAAAGCTATATTGCCGCCGGCTGCGATATTATAAATGCAAATACCTTCGGTGCAAATCCGCTAAAATTTGATGGAAAAAATCTTCCGGGTTTTGAAAAAATAATAAAGGCGGCTATGGGAAATGCACGCGCGGCTTGTTGCGATTCTGATGGGAAAAAGGTGTACGTTGCTCTTGACATAGGACCTCTTGGCAGGCTTTTGAAGCCGCTCGGTACACTTGCTTTTGAAGCCGCGGTAAACGCATTTGCAAAAATGGTACGCATTGGTGCAGAAAACGGGGCTGATCTTGTTTTGATTGAAACGATGAACGACAGCTACGAAACAAAAGCGGCGGTTCTGGCTGCAAAAGAAAACTGCAGTTTGCCGATTTTTGTAACTAATGCCTATGACGAAAGCGGCAAGCTGATGACTGGAGCAACGCCGGCCGCTATGGTTGCGCTTTTGGAGGGATTGGGGGCGGACGCAATCGGAATGAATTGCGGACTCGGCCCCAGACAGATGAAAAAGATTCTGCCCGAGCTTATAAAGTATTCGTCCGTACCGGTTATAGTGACGCCGAACGCAGGACTACCGAAAATGCGCGGTAGTGTAACGGTTTATGACGTAGATCCCGAGGAGTTTGCTGCGGATATGGCGGAAATTGCGAAAATGGGTGCAAGTATACTTGGCGGTTGCTGCGGAACCACTCCAGAGCATATTCGGCGCATGATTGAACATACGCGCGGCTTTGTACCCGCGCCTGTAAGCAAGAAGGATTTTACAATGGTTTCATCCTATACCCATGCGGCGGTGTTTGACAAAAAGCCGCTGCTTATCGGCGAAAGAATAAATCCAACCGGTAAAAAGCGCTTTAAAGAAGCGCTTAGGAAGCACAATCTCGACTATATTTTAAACGAGGGTATCTCGCAGCAAGAGCACGGTGCGGATATACTGGACGTAAACGTGGGACTGCCGGAAATTGATGAGCCAAAAATGTTGTGCGAGTGCATAGAACGGCTTCAGGGCGTGACGAATCTACCGCTTCAGATAGATACATCAGATTTTGGTGCAATGGAGCGTGCAATGCGGATTTATAATGGAAAGCCAATGGTAAATTCGGTCAACGGCAAAGCAGAAAGCATGGAAAAGATTTTTCCGCTTGTTAAAAAATACGGTGGTGTTGTCGTTGCACTGACACTTGATGAAAGCGGCATACCGGACACACCGAAGGGCAGAGCCAAAATTGCAGAAAAAATTTATAAAACGGCAGCAATGTACGGAATAGAAAAAAAGGATATAGTTGTAGATACTCTTGTTATGACGGTAAGCTCGGACAAAAATGCCGCATCAACAACGCTTGATACGCTGAAAATTATAAAAAAGGATTTTGATGGAAAAACAAGCCTTGGCGTTTCAAATGTATCCTTCGGACTGCCGAACCGCGAATTCATAAACTCAACATTTTTTGCAATGGCGCTTGCAAGCGGATTGGATGCCGCGATTATGAATCCCTTTTCACAGGAGATGATGAAGAGCTATTACAGCTTTTGCGCGCTCAGCGGAATAGATGAACGCTGTGAGGAATATATAGATTTTGCATCTTCGGTTACTGTTACCATGCAGGAAAACGCAAGTGCTTGCGTGGAAAAAAGCGATGGCAGTGGACTGAAAGGAGCAATTATAAAGGGACTTAAAGAGGCGGCGTCGGAGATGGCGGCTGAGCTTTTGAAAACGAAACAACCGCTTGAGATAATTGACGGAGAAATCATTCCGGCATTGAATTTCGTTGGAAAAGGCTTTGAGAGCAAAACGTTATTTTTGCCCCAGCTTTTGATAAGTGCAGAAACCGCAAAATCAGCATTTGAGGTGATAAAAAGATCAATCGGCAGGCAGGCAGGAGGAAAAAAGTGTAAGGTTATAGTTGCAACGGTTTTCGGAGATATTCATGATATCGGAAAAAATATAGTAAAGGTTCTGCTTGAAAGCTATAATTTCGACGTAATCGATTTGGGCAAAGACGTTCCACCCGAAAAAATAGTAAAGACAGCAAAGGAAGAAAATGTTCCGCTGGTAGGACTCAGTGCTCTGATGACTACAACCGTGCCAGCTATGGAGAATACCATAAAGCTTTTGCGTGAGCAGATGCCCGAATGCCGCGTTATGGTGGGCGGAGCTGTGCTTACTCAGGAATATGCGGACATGATGGGGGCGGATTCCTATTCAAAGGACGCAATGGGTGCAGTGCACTATGCCGAGAAAGTGTACAACGAAATCAAGAAAATATAAAAACAGCCGCATGAGAGGTGAACTGTCCCGGTTTGTGCGAGACAGTACGAAAAAGCCCCTATGGCAGTTTATATTATTCTGCCATAGGAGGGGGTATTTTCTCTATTGTCCGTTTTTACCGGTTCTGTTTAAAAACGGATCAGGTGTTTTTTATGAACACATTCAACGTCCAATGCCGTACTGTGTATTTTTTAATTTTCCGTCTATGCTTCCTCCGGATGTTTTGCATAAAGTATTTTTAGGAAGATAGGCGTCAATATTGAGGACGCAATTATCAGCAGAATTACCGAGGTAAAGTAGACAGGCTCCAAAAGCCCCACTGCAAGACCCTTTTGCGAAACTATAAGCGCAACCTCACCCCTTGTCATCATTCCGACACCGATTTTAAGCGAGTCGCCGCTTTTGAATCCGCAAGCGCGTGCAACAAGCCCGCAGCCGATAATCTTTGACAGCAACGCAACAATCACAAACGCAACCGAAAAAAGCAGAATTGACATATTAAAGCTGTCTATGTTGGTTTTCAGTCCAATACTCGCAAAAAATACCGGTCCGAACAGCATATATGAATTGATATCCATTTTTCGTGCGATATATCCACTGTCACTTATGCTGCACAGCACAATCCCGGCGACATATGCACCGGTTATATCGGCAATTCCGAAGTATTTTTCAGCTATGTACGAAAGCGCCAGACAGAACGCTAAACCCATAATAGGTATTCTGCGCGTTCTTTTGTATTTTATATCGAACCATTTGAAGAACTTGTATGCAGCAAAACCTACCACAGCAGCAAATATAAAGAACAACACGGTATGAAACACAACAGATGACGGATGGACATCGGGATTTTTAAATCCGATTACAAAGGTCAGTACCAAAATACCGATAACATCGTCGATAATCGCCGCACTCATAATTGTAGTTCCGACTCTGCCTTTTAAATGTCCCAATTCCCGAAGCGACTGAACCGTTATACTTACCGAGGTAGCAGTCATTATTGTACCCATAAACACAGCTTTAAAAAAGTTTTCGCTTCCCCACGGCGCCGTTCCGTAAAAGAACATATACATAACAGTTCCGGCAACAAGCGGTACGGCAACTCCGCAGCACGCAACCAAAAAGGCAATAGGGCCGGTTTTGATAAGCTCACGCAGATTTGTTTCAAGTCCTGCCGAAAACATCAGAAGAATCACGCCGATTTCTGCCATTTTTGTTATAAATTCAGTCTGGCTTACCCACCCGAGAATGCAAGGACCTATTACAAGCCCGGCGATGATTTCGCCGACCACCTGCGGCGCCTTGCACTTGCGTGCCAAAATACCGAACAATTTTGCTGCCACTATTATGATAGCAATATCTCTTAATACGCTGTATGATTCCATTTTCTTCCCCCTGTTTTCTATAAATTCCAAATATCTATTATACGACATGTGGCTTTTTTTGTCAACATAATACAAAATTTTCTGAATTAATACAAATTTTTGCCCAAAAAAGAACGTTCTATTTTTATTTTGCAACGTTCTCGTTTTCAAGCCATTTTATTATCGCACACGAATTGGGGTGCACGGGATTCCCCCGCTTTTTATTGAATTCGCATACCCTGCGTACACAGGCAAGTACCGCCTTGTCAATATTCGAAAACGCTAGCTTCCTCAGCTCTTCCAGTCCACTGAAAGTTCTGTTAGGCTCTACAAGATCGGCGACAAATATAATTTTTTCCAAAAGTGTCATATCCACGCGTCCTATCGTATGCCATCGTATAGCACCGATAATCTCGCTGTCACAAATCACGAAAACGCATTTTGCCGTTTCTGCCCCAAGCTTTGCATGAAGCAGCCCCGGATTTTCACGTTCAAATTCATCAATTTCAGCCTCAAGGTCGATGCAGCGCTCAAGCTGGTTGTCCAAATTTTTCGCATTATCGTGTAAAAGTCCGGCAATTGCTGCTTTCTTTGCATCGGCACCGAAAATATCTGCCATCTTTACCGCCGTGTCACGTACACCGACACTATGCCGATACCTCTCCGGTTTCAAAATCTCCGCAAGCCGCTCTTCCATTGGTATCTCGCGCTCATACAGATGATGCCGATATATAAAATCCGCTGTGCTTTTTACAACCATGCCGGAAATATCTCCGCCGTTTTTCGCCAGCTCACGAATTTCCGTAGAAGATATATCACATTTTTCACCGTGAACAGGCAGCGCAAAATTCGACTCAAATTTTCCGCCGTTTCTTTCATAGACCAATATTGTACACAGTTTCAAAATTTCCTGCGGCTTGTACCATGTATCAAAATCTCGCAGAGAATCACCGCCGATTATAAAAAACAGCTCGTCATTAGGATAAATCTCTTTAAAATGCTGCATTGTATTTAGGGTATAAGAATATTCGCTGCGATTTACCTCATAGTCACACGGCTCAAATCCTCTCATATTGCTTATAGCCTTTTTGACCATTATATGACGAATTTTCGCATCCAAAATTCTTTCATGCCTCTTGTGCGGCGGATTTCCGCTGGTTAAAAAAATCACTTTATCCAGAGCATATTCTCTTTTTGCCGTTTGCGCCATTTTTATATGTCCGTTATGAATCGGGTTAAAGGTCCCGCCCAAAATTCCTATTCTCATTATTTTCTCTGCAACTCTATCTTTCTGTTTTTTTCCTTTTTAGCCTGCTTGTACAAAACAAACTTCGACCCAATCGACTGAACAGGCTCAGCACCGAGCTTTTCAGCAATGTCACTGCAGGTCATCTTTGTATCCAGCAACGCCGTTTCGAGAATTTTTACCTTTATAAGCTCCCTTGCTTCAAGCGCGTCCGCTATCTGCGAAATAACCGCATCCGAAATGCCGCCCTTTCCTATTTGAAAAATTGGCTCCAGCTGATTTGACATCTTTCTTAAATATGCACGCTGTTTACTTGTTATCATAACAATATCCTTTCCATTTTTGGACATAAATACACCATATCCGTCATGCAAAATTAATTTTACCACATTTTACCCCATCCAGCAATAGATTTTGCCGTAATTATTGCACTTATTGTGGGTACCCAACAAAAAATATGCACCCTCAAAAGTGTATAGCCTTTAAAGGTGCACATTCGATTTTGCTGAAATTATGCCTTTGGACCTGCTGCAACCAGTGCCTTACCTGCCGGGTTGCCTTCATATTTTTCAAAGTTCTTTATGAATCTGCCTGCAAGATCCTTAGCCTTTGCTTCCCATTCGGAAGCATCGGCATATGTGTCTCTCGGGTCAAGGATATTTGAATCAACACCCGGAAGCTCTGTAGGTACTTCAAAATCGAAGTATGGGATTTTCTTTGTAGGAGCCTTTGCAATGTCGCCGTTTAGAATAGCGTCAATTATTCCTCTTGTGTCGCGGATAGAAATACGCTTGCCTGTGCCGTTCCAACCGGTGTTTACAAGGTATGCCTTAGCGCCGCTCTTCTGCATCTTTTTAACAAGCTCTTCAGCATACTTTGTAGGATGCAGTTCCAAAAATGCCTGACCGAAGCAAGCAGAAAAAGTCGGAGTAGGTTCTGTAATTCCGCGCTCTGTACCTGCAAGCTTTGCAGTGAAACCTGACAGGAAGTAGTACTGAGTCTGTTCCGGTGTAAGGATTGAAACCGGAGGAAGTACGCCGAATGCATCAGCTGACAGGAAGATTACGTTCTTTGCATCCGGAGCTGCCGAAACAGGACGAACGATATTTTCAATATGGTTGATAGGATAAGATACACGGGTATTTTCTGTAACGCTCTTGTCGTTAAAATCAATTTTTCCGTCCTTATCCAGTGTTACATTTTCAAGAAGAGCATTTCTCTTTATTGCGTTGTAAATGTCAGGCTCTGAATCCTTGTCAAGGTTTATTACCTTTGCGTAGCAGCCGCCCTCAAAGTTAAACACGCCGTTATCATCCCAACCGTGTTCGTCATCACCGATCAACAAACGCTTCGGGTCGGTTGAAAGAGTAGTTTTGCCTGTTCCCGAAAGACCAAAGAAGATAGCTGTATTTTTGCCGTCCTTATCGGTATTTGCGGAGCAGTGCATTGATGCAATGCCTTTAAGCGGCAGATAGTAGTTCATCATCGAGAACATACCTTTCTTCATTTCACCGCCGTACCATGTATTTACGATAACCTGCTCGCGGCTTGTTATGTTGAACATTACGGCTGTTTCAGAGTTAAGACCCAGCTCCTTGTAATTTTCAACCTTAGCCTTTGAAGCGTTGTAAACAACGAAGTCAGGTTCGAAGTTCTCAAGCTCTTCCTCAGTGGGCTTAATGAACATATTTGTAACAAAGTGAGCCTGCCAAGCAACCTCAACTATAAATCGGATTGCCATACGTGTGTCCTTGTTTGTACCGCAGAATGCGTCTACAACGAACAGTCTTTTGTTTGACAGCTCCTTAATCGCTATATCTTTTACTGCATCCCAAGCCTTTTTGCTTGCAGGATGATTGTCATTTTTATACTCGTCCGATGTCCACCAAACTGTATCCTTTGAATTTTCATCTTCAACAATAAACTTATCTTTAGGTGAACGTCCAGTATAAACTCCTGTCATTACATTAACGGCGCCCAACTCGCTGACCTGACCTTTTTCAAATCCCTCAAGTCCCGGTTTTGTTTCCTCTTCAAACAGTATTTCATATGAAGGATTATGCACAATCTCTGTAGTTCCGGTAATTCCATACTTACTCAAATTAATATCTGCCATATTATATTACCTCTTTTCTTTTTAGTGCATCACCGTATCCCACAGCAGACGCTGTACGGATTACAATTTTACACCTTTCCTATAATTATATTTAATTTATCCCAAAATTGCAAGCGTTTATTACAATTTTATTAATATACTTTTTTTAAATAGCTATTTTGGCGAATTTTCTATACTTTTATGCTCTATAATGCAACAAACTGCCGAAAAAATGCAGGTTGAAATCGGGTATGTTTTAATGACGTCAGCGGGTCCGTACATTTTTCTGTGATGCTTTTCAAATGCATTCCTACCCTGCAAAATAACCAACATTCTGAAAAGCTTAGGAGATGGAAATGCTATAACAAGCACCGAATTTTATACTTATTTAATGCAATCATAGAGAATTTCCGTTATCAGTGAGTACAAAATTTTTTTCTGTATCGCTTCGGCGGCTCGCCGTACTTTTTCTTGAAGGCTGTTGAAAAATAATTCGAGTCCGAAAATCCGGAGGCAAATGCGGTTTCGGTCACACTCAAGCCGGAATTTTTCAGTATTTCTGCGGCGTGCGACAGTCGGACTCCGTTTATATACTCAAGTACCGAGCTACCGGCCTCGATTCTGAAAATACCGCGCAGATAAGCTTCAGAGCAGCCTACGGCAGCCGCGACATCTGCGCACAAAATTCCGTTCATATAGTTGTCGTATATATATTTTATCGCGCGTGTAAAAATCTGCGGCTGCCTTGTATCTGCGGTTTTTCGGCTTGCACATTCGTCATAGAGTGCGCACACCATATATTCAATTGGGCGAAGCATTGCTGTAATTTCCGACATTTCCGGAACATCACTAGAAAGAGCAGCATAAAGACCGTAAAAATGCTCATCGCAGTATTTGGCCGTACTTTCGGCAAGTGCGCGCGCACGCGGGCATTGTCCCCTGTAGCCCGAAACATTAACGCACATTATGGTTTTTCCGTAATAAACTATCGGATAAACAAATTCCTCTATGCCGGCATAGCAGTGCGAATAGTACGGTTTGTTCGGGTGTTTTTGCTCCAAAAGCCGCTTGTTATGTATACATTTGTCATGAAGACGCGGATTTGATTTAATATATCGGCAAACGGCAGGCCTGTGAACCTCATATTCCAGCAGCACCGGCATACAGCTGCCGTAATATCCATCAAAACAGCTCAGCATAACAGAAAATCCCTTTCCTCGCAAAAAATCTATATATCCGGTTATATCACTCAATATTTTCACATCAGCACCCCACAAAACCTTTTTACTGAAATTTGTATTGAAACTCAAAGAAAATATATCAAAAATCAAAGGTTTTTTTAGTAAATCCATTATACAATAAAATCAGAAAAAAATCAATAGGAGGAAAAACGATGGACACATATATTGAAAAATCAAAGGAGCTTCCGGTAATTGCGGATATTGACGTACTTGTATGCGGCGCAGGCCCGGCAGGAATCGGCGCAGCAATTAGGGCGGCGCGTCTCGGAATGTCGGTAATGATAGTGGAAGCAATGGACTGCCTAGGCGGAGTCGCAACTGCCGGAATGATGTCACACTGGACCGGCTACTCGTCAAGCCATCTTCTGTCCGAAATTTATGACCGCCATTACAAAAAATGCCAAATGCTCGGTTGGGCAAAAGAAAATAACTGCGGCGAACACATTATCAACCAAGAGGTTTTAAAAATCGTTCTGGAGGAAGTTGCAGAGGAAGCCAAAATAAAGACGCTATACTATACTCTTGTATGCGACGCTCTTGTTGCAGACGGCAGTATCTATGGCGTAATTATCCAAAACAAGAGCGGCAGAAGCATAATAAAAGCAAAACGCATAATTGATGCTACAGGTGATGGCGATGTTGCGGCTTCTGCCGGCGTTCCGTTCTTCAAAGGACGTGAAACCGATGGCAAAATGCAGCCGTGTACGATAATGTTCAAGGTCGGCGGAGTTGATTATGAAAGAGCGGTTTTTCCAGAGTCGTTTGAAACAACGGTTCAAACGGAAAAGGGTGAGCTTCAGGCGCTTGCAAAGGAGATTTTGCCGTTCCCGGCAGGACACGTGCTGTTATATCCGCAGACTACCCCTGGTACCGTTTGCTGCAATATGACAAACTGCATAAACATAGATGGCACCGACGGCGAAAGCCTGTCAAAGGGGATTCATGTATGCCGCTCGCAGATTGAGCCCATCGTAAGCTTTTTGCGCAAGTACGCACCCGGCTACGAAAACTGCTGGCTGATGAGCTCTGCAAATCTTCTGGGGCTTAGAGAAACGCGGCATTTTGAGGGGCAAAAGTCTCTGTCTGCCGAAGACATTCTTGAAGCAAAAGTACACAGTGACTGGGTTGTTCGGCGTGCTTTCTTCAATTTTGACGTACACAACATGAGCGGGGCAAGCCTTGACACAACCGGTATACAGAAAAAATGGAAGCAAAATGAACCATACACTATTCCATACGGATGTCTGCTGCCAAAAAATATAGAAGGTCTGCTTCTTTCGGGCAGAAATATAAGCGGAAGCCATCTTGCACATTCCAACTTCCGCGTCATGCCGATAGCTATGGCAGTCGGCGAAGCAGCCGGAACTGCCGCGGCTCTTTCTATAAAGGAAAATCGCCTGCTGCGCAATGTTGACACGGCTGAAATTCAGAAAATTGTCGGCGAATAACTAATATAAAAACGGCACTTTAGGAGCGGCTGAAGCAGATTCTGGAGCACCGTTTTTTTGAAATTTGCACTGAATCATGATACAAGAATTTCGGCACAGCCTTCCGCTGAGCGAGAATATGCCACAAAATATGTTGGATACCCATATAACGTAGCTATATATTCCACTATTATGAGCGATGAAGCCGATAACGGCGAATTTATGTATATAAAACGAATTTTATTGATTTTTTTCATAAATCTGTTGACAAATTCATTAAAATATGGTATTGTAAAAAAGCAGTTTAAAATGCCGATGTGGTGGAATTGGCAGACGCGCGGGACTCAAAATCCCGTGGTAGCGATACCGTGTGGGTTCGACCCCCACCATCGGCACCAGACGTATTTTCCGCATAAATGCTTGAAATTGTAGTGTTTATGCGGTTTTTCTTTACTTTTTATGTTTGTTGTTTTGCAGCATTTTAAAGCGTTTTAATATGTTTTTGTTGTCAAACTGTTGTCACCAAAAAAGCAGATAGATTCAAACGAATCCCACTGCCTTTATTCTTATTTTTTTCGAAAATACAATACCATGTCTTATAGTTTGTGTTATTGGACTCGGAAATTGGCTCTTTTGCGCCATCTTCCAGACAAATAAAACACGATGAATGCTATGCTCCGTACTGTCCAGTCGATTATCATTGCAAAATACACTCCGGCAGTTTTCAAACCGAAATTATACGCAAGAATATAGCTGAACGCAATTCTGAATACAAGCATGGACAAAACCGACACAGTCATTGTGTATGTCACGTTGTTCGACGCGCGCAGGGCATTCGGAAAGGAAAATGACACCGGCCATATTAATATTGCAAAGCAGGCGTGTATCATGGTCAACTCATATGCAAGCGATGCCGTTTCGCCCGAAATATTGTACATTTTAAGCAACAGCGGCAGCGACGCAGCAAGCATTACATTTATCGCACCGTTATAAATATATGCCTTTTTCAAGGTCCATTTTACAAAAAATCTTGTTTGTTCCTCGCTTCCCGCACCGACACACTGCCCCACAACTGTAAGCATCGCAAGCCCCATGGCACTTCCCGGAATACATGCAATTGAACAAAAATTTACCGCAACGGCATTTGCCGCAACGTGCATGGTTCCGAATGACGAAATTATTCCGCCGGTTATAAGCTTTCCGAACTGAAACAGGCTGTTTTCAAATGCCGACGGTATGCCGATATGAAGTATTTTCTTCAAAATTCTCCCGTTAAATCTCAACCTTTGCTTAAAATTTATAAAAAGCATTCGCGATTTATCAGATATAAGCAATGTGATTACCACTGCACCGAGTATTCGCGAAAACAACGTTGAAATTGCTGCTCCCGCAACTCCCATGCGGAAAACATATATAAGTACGGCATTTCCTGTAATATTTACAAGATTTACCATAAGCGACAAAAACATTGGCACCTTTGAATTTCCCATAGATCGAAACAGCGCCGCACAGCCATTGAATACGCCTAAAAAAACAAAGGATATCGCCGTGATTGTAAAATATGTCATTGCGCTTGCTAAAACGTCATCCTCAATTTTTCCGAAAAATCGCATAAATATTGCTTTACGCAGCGGCATACAAAATGCGGTCATGGCAAGCGAAAAAATCGCAACGAATACATACAGCTGATGTGCCGACATACAAGCACGTTTTTTATCCCCTGCACCGATAAATTGCGAACAAATCACCGCGCCGCCTGTTCCCAGAGCTGCAAAAAGCCCTATAAACAGCTGGTTTATCATATCCACCAGCGAAACACCCGACATGGCAGCCTCTCCCACCGATGAAATCATTATCGTGTCGAACATTCCTACTGAAACTGCCAGAGTCTGCTCTATAATCAGCGGAATTATAAGTTTGCTCATAGACTGATTTGTAAATATGTAGTTGTACGGTATCTTTTTTCTAAAAAAAACAGGCATTTCAATCCCTCCACACAGCTTCTTATTATATCACCTAAATATACATTTTACAACAAATTTTTCCAATGTGAATATAATTCTTTATTTAAAAACAAAATTTTCTAAAAAAATTAGAAAAATTATGCAACATTTTTGCACGCTCAAAAGTATTATATATGAAATCAATAAAAGCGGCATAACCTGTCCTCCGGTGAGTATTATAGTATGTAGCTGTCAGCATCTTATGGATACAAAAAATTACGGAGGAATTTGAGTTATGAATTTCAGAAAAAAATTGATTTTGAACAGTGTTCTGACATTTGCGCTTGCCGCACTGTGCATCTTGACCGGCAGAGAAAGTCCACTTCTTTTCGGCATGGGCATTGCGACGGCTGCAGTCGGCACAATAAGCAGCATACGACTTGCATATGTTTTGTCAAGCCACACAAGGTTTTGCGCATACAGGCAAAAATGCCTTGCCGCCAAAAGTTCCTATGCCGTGCAAAAGAGCTATTCTGCTGCAATGCGCATTTCGGTCTGGGCGGAATTTTGCGCAATGTACATACTGCTTTATCTTGGCTGCAGCATAAGTGCCGTCGTTCTGTCCTACGTGATATGTGGTCAGATGTTAATTTATTCGCTGTTATTAATAATATATTCGCATATATTAAAAAAATTTTCTGATAAATAGACATACAATTGCGGTAACATCAAAAGGCGAACAATTCGCATTGACAGTTTTTTTGATAACGGATATAATTATGGTAATAGGAATGTATGGCAACACAAATCTAAGAACAAAACACCAAACAGGATTAACACAATTAAGGAGATGCAATTTCATGAAAAAATTAGTATGCTTTCTTCTTGCGGGAGCAATGGCATCGACAAGCGTATGTGCGTTTGCCGAAGCACCTACAATTTCGGCGATGCCTGTAATTAGCGACTCGAACTCAAAGGCGCTTTCGCTTGAGAGTGCGCTTGCAAAGGTTAAGTCAAAGATCGACATTCCGTCAGAATTTTCAGACTTTAACAGCAACACCAATAAACACGGGAACACTGTAAGCTACAGCTTCAATTGGAGTACACAGGACGGTGAAAAAGCAATAGGCATAAGCTGCGACGGGCATGGCAGAATCGAGTCATACTGGAGATATGAAAACTCCGATGACAAAAGCGCGAGACTCGGAAATGTCGATAAAGAAACTGCTCTTAACTATGCCGAAAGCTTTCTGCTTAAAGCACTGCCAGAGGTATTCATATCTGAAAATGACAAGCCGGTATATAACCCATTGAGCTATTACGGATATATGAGCGGACAAGGCACCTCATACAGTTTCAGCTTTGTCCGCCAAAAAGACGGTGTTGAAGTTTCATCAAACTCTGTATACATGAGCCTTAAAATTTCCGGAGATTCATTATATGTTGAAAACCTGAATGTCGACTATGACTATGACGCAAAATTTGAAGAGCCAGGAGTACTGCTCGAAAATCCGGAACATAAATATAAAGAAGTATTCCCTCTCGAGCTGGTTTATGAAACGGAATACGATCATGATTTTGTGCCGCTTGATGCAAGAACAAAGGATGACAAAAATGAAACAAAAACCGTGCTGAAATATCGCATTAACAATCCGAATTTTGAATATATTTCGGCGTATACAGGCGAAAAGGTAAGTGAAAGAGCCGATATGAGTGCGTTTAAAGAAAAAGGCATGAGTGCAAAATCTTTGGCAGAAGGCGGAAATGGAGGAGATTTTGCACCTGTATTCACGCCGGAAGAACTGAAAGAAATTCAAAGTGTGGCGAACTTGAAATCAGCGTCACAAATCGAGACGTCATTAAGAAAGCTACCAAACCTTAAAATGCAGAATATGAAGCTTGATTCATCAAATATATATAAAAAAGGTGACAGCGACGACGATTATACAATTTCATTGTCTTTCATAAACCCCGACAGCGATACATACGATGGTATGTATGTACAGACAAATGCAAAAACGGGAGAAATTACGTCAATCAGCAAGTCATGCCGTTATGATAACAAAATCGAAAAACTAAGCGAATCGAAGCTTATGCTTGCAAAATCAAAGGCAGACGAATTTATAAAAGCAGCAGCTCCCGACAAGGCAGTGGAGTATGAAATGACCTATTCCTCCGACAACAGCGGCGTTGTGTACATAACCTATACAAGAGTGGTAAACGGTATAAAGTATAATGATGATACTCTTAGCATTGACTACAATACAAACGACGGCTCAATATGCAACTACTACATCAACTATACAAAGGACGCCGTTTTTGCGGATGCAAAAAATGTTGTCAGCGCAGAGGATGCGTATGCCGAGCTTTTAAAAGTCTCTCCGCTTAACAAGATATACATCAGAACAGAGGACGGAATATATAAGCTTTGCTTGGCGGCAAACTACAACAGCTACACAGACATTGATGCACTCACGGGAAAGCCGTTCGACTATGCCGCCGACAAAACTGGCGAATACAGCGACATAAGCGGTCACTGGTGCGAATCAACCGTTAAAAAGCTTGCCGATGTAGGAGTTGCTCTTCCGGGTGACAAATTTAATCCCGACGATGCAATCACCGGCAAGGACTTGTGGAATCTTTTCGACTCGGCACTCGGAAATTATCAATACTATAAAATCATAAACGATACTCTAGTATGCGACTCAATTAACTCTATTCCGGACAGTGCAAAGGACGCTCCGGTTACAAGAGAAGATGCCTGTGTCTACCTCGCTTCTATGACAGGCTACAGCAAAATTGCAAAGCATTACGACATCTTCCGAGCAAACTTTGCCGACAGTGACCAAATTGCGCCCGAAAAAATCGGCTATGCCGCAATTATGTCAGCGCTCGGCGCGGTAAACGGCAGCGGCGGTATTCTTCGTCCAAAGGACAGCATTACCCGTGCTGAAGCAGCCGTTATGCTCTACAATTATCTGGTAAACAACTGATTTAAAACATCCAATTAATAAAAACAGCCGCACGGGGGCTCAAACCTGAACAGAACCGGACAATAGAAAAAATCCTCCTATGGTAGAATAATATAACCTATCATAGGAGGATTTTTTAAGACCATATCAATCAGTATGAAAAAGAGATAGTAGAGTTAAAAACGCAAGGTTTAACATACGGGAGATTGGAGAAAAGCCGTATTTAAGTCGGGAACAGGTAAAAGAATTTTTTAAACTAAAAGAAAAATGAAAGAAAGTTTGCGGCGGAAATAGCATTGAAACGAAAGTGACAACTGCCGAAAGACCAAATCAATATTTCATATATAAAAACAAACCAAGGAGCGTTGTACTTAATGATAATGCTGTATCTGAAAACTTCTTTTCGATTTCCAAGACATAAATATTTATCGTACCAAGCTTGAGGCTTATATTCATAGATGAATATATATATCCATTTTTACAATAACGAAAGAATTCAACTAAAAACAAAACTGACTCCGCCCTAAAACGAAGTCAGTATGCTACTTAAAATTTAATATCGACTGCCATAGTGGCTTTTGTACTGTATGCATAAACCTATGGGCAGTTAATTTTATGAGCGAGTTTTTTATTGTTATCATTAGTTATCTTTATAAAGTGCTGCGCCAACAAATCCGACAAAAAGCGGATGAGCTTTGTTAGGTCTTGACTTAAATTCCGGATGGAACTGAACGCCGACAAAGAAGTCATTGTCGGGAATTTCGACCGTTTCGACGATTCTGCCGTCGGGTGAAGTGCCGCTTAAAACAAGACCGTTGTTCTGCATGATTTCGCGGTATTCGTTATTAAATTCGTAGCGGTGTCGGTGACGTTCCGAGATCAGCGTGCTGTCATAGCAGCGGAACATTTGTGTTCCTTCGGCAACTTTGCACGGATATGCACCCAGGCGGAGTGTGCCGCCTTTTGCGATTTCATCGTTTTGGTCAGGCATAAAATCTATAACCTTGTTTATGTTGTCCGGATCAAATTCGCCGGAGTTTGCGCCGGTAAGTCCGCATACATTTCTCGCAAATTCAATAACTGCAATCTGCATTCCGAGACATATACCAAGGTACGGGATATTATTTTCACGCGCGTATTGGGCAGAAGCAATCATACCCTCGATTCCTCTGCTGCCGAAACCGCCCGGAACAAGTATGCCGCTGCAGCTGCCGAGAATTTGTCCTACATTTTCTTTTGTGATAAGCTCGGAGTCAATCCATTCGATTTCTATCTTTGAATTAAACTGGTAGCCTGCATGGCGCAATGCCTCAGCAACAGACAGATATGCATCATGCAGCTGAACATACTTCCCTACAAGGGCGATTTTTACACTTTTGTCCCTGGACGCAATGTGCGCAAGCATATCGTTCCAGCCCTTCATGTCGGGCTCTTTTGATTTTATGCCCAGCTCACGGCATACGATTTTCGAAAAATTATTCTTCTCAAGCATGAGAGGCGCTTCGTAAAGAACCGGTATTGTCATGTTTTCAATAACGCAGTCGGGTTTTACATTACAGAACAGCGCAATTTTTCTGAAGATTGATTCTTCAAGCGGTTCGTCGCAGCGCAAAACGATGATGTCAGGCTTTATGCCCATGCCCTGAAGCTCTTTTACCGAGTGCTGAGTAGGTTTTGACTTGTGTTCTTCCGAGCCATGCAGATACGGAACTAGCGTTACGTGAATATACAAGGAGTTTTCGGTACCGACTTCAAGACCTACCTGACGGATCGCTTCAAGGAACGGCTGGCTTTCAATATCGCCGGTGGTGCCGCCTATTTCGGTGATTACAACGTCCGCATTTGTCTTTTTTCCGACAGAATATATAAATGTTTTGATTTCGTTTGTGATGTGAGGAATAACTTGTACTGTTTCACCTAGATACTCTCCGTTTCGTTCCTTGTTAAGAACATTCCAGTACACCTTTCCCGTAGTGAGATTAGAAAATTTATTAAGATCCTCGTCAATAAAACGCTCATAATGACCGAGGTCAAGATCTGTTTCCGCTCCGTCCTCAGTTACGAAAACCTCGCCGTGCTGATATGGGCTCATTGTTCCGGGGTCGACGTTTATATACGGGTCAAGCTTCTGAGCCGCGACCTTAAGCCCTCTTGCTTTTAATAATCTTCCGAGCGATGCTGCTGTTATGCCCTTGCCAAGACCTGACACAACGCCGCCTGTAACAAAAATATATTTTGTCATTGCTACTTATAACTCCTTCATCGATATTTACACAAAAAAGCACCTCCAGGCGCGGTGAGCTTCGTGCCGAAAGCGCGAATGCCGAAACCTGCCTGACGGCCACTAAAAAAAACGGGCACTCATCGAACCATAATGAACGCCCTTGACCTTTATATTATACCATCTTATAAATTGTGTGTCAATAATTTATTGACGATTAAGAAAATATTTTGTATTTTTTTAACACCGAACCGAGCAGAGCACCAAAAATTCCGCAAGAAATTATTTCTCCTATGCCGACAGTCATCATAAAATACGGAATTGTGCCCTGTATGTGATATGCATATGCGAGCACGAACGGAATGATAAGCGTATTTGAAATAATCGGTGGAATAAGTGACAGATAGATGTTTTTGCGCAGTGTACGTGTACAAAACGCGCCGATTAGTGTTGCAAGACTACCAAAAATCACGTCGGTCATAATTCCGCCGGTCAGAAAGTTAGAAAGCAAGCAACCTGCAAACAGTCCCCAGACTGCCGCGGGCATGAAACAGGGCAGAACGCACAGTGCCTCAGAAAGGCGCACCTGAACGGCGCCGCTCGACATTCCGAACGCTGCGGAAACGTAGGTCAGCACGACATACAGCGCTGCTGTCATTGCACCCTGAGAGATTTTTTTTGCGGTAGTATTCATCTTTAATTTCTCCTTTAGTTTTGTTTTAAGTGAGGAAGGTCACGAACTCACTGAAATGTATTATAACGCAAACTGTGCGTACAGTCAACCGTGGAGTTGAAAAATAAAATACTAAGCCTGTCAAAGCCTGCCGAAAAGACGTCAGACAGAAGCAGAATATGTTGCAGGTTGTACGGAAGTTAAGCGATCAAAATCCGGAATAAAACTTCTATTTGAGTAATGCTATACAAATTAGCCGGAATTTTATTATATTTCAAGCTTTGTGATTGTTTCTGATCGATGGGCCGTCTGTCTTACCAATGTCATAGACGAGCTCGTATCGAGCAGCTTTAAATTCTTTTTTAAAGGTCTGCGGTTTATAAACGTGCTGTGCATTTTTGAAAAAATGCTATTTCACAAACCGGATTAGCTTTTTTACGCAGAGAGCCGCGAGCATTATTTTTATAATATCGGGGATTATAAATGGAAACACGCATTTCAAAAGCACGCTTATAATTCCGATGCTACCGGTGTTTGCGGAATAGATGCAGATGTACCATACCGTGCCGAATGCGTAGCAGACTGCGACTCCGGCGAGCATGGACGGAATCAGTACGCGCATTTTTCTGCCGAAACGCTCCGCGGCAAAACCGCTTATAAGAGCGAGGAACAAAAATCCTATGACATAGCCGCCAGTAGCACCGAGAATAACCTCGGCACCTGACTTAAAGGATGCGAACACAGGCAGGCCTATTGCACCGAGAAGAATGTAGATTAAAACCGACAGTGTGCCGCGCTTTGCGCCAAGAAGTCCTCCGGCAGCCGCAACAGCAAAGGTTTGCAGCGTGAAGGGGACCACGGATGGAACGGCAATCCATGCGCAGACCGTAATCAGGGCAGTGCACATTGCAATATAGGAAATATTTTTTGTTGAACCTGATATTTTTGACATATTTTTTCTCCGTTCGTTAAATTTAATATTATGCTAACACAATATAATGTAATTGTCAACTATAAATTCTAAAAAAGTTGACAATTCTCAAAAGCCTTGCAGTGCCTTAGCCTGCGGCACTTTGATAAAAAAATATCAAAATGACACCGAAATATAATACACAATATATAGAAAAAATTTAAAAAAAGGCTTGCAATTGGAACAATATATGGTATAATAGATATTGCCCTTTGTAGTGACACTTTATGAATTTACACAAAAATATTATATATAGGAAACGGTTCGGCGTGTTGCATTTTGTCAAAAAGCGCAAACGTCAAGGTAAAAGAGATATTTTTAAGGAGAGCAGACATGAAGATTATTAAAAGAAACGGAACTGAAGTTGTTTTCGATCCTGCAAAAATCAGAATGGCTATAAAAAAGGCGAATGAGAGCGTTTTGGAAAGCGAGCGCATGACCGATGAGCAGATAGACACCATTTCGGAAAATGTAACAAATGCCTGTGCGAATATTAAGCGTTCGATGAGTGTTGAGGAGATTCAGGATCGCGTTGAGGATCAGATTATGAATCAAAAAGCGTTCGATGTTGCGCGAAATTACATTACATACAGATACAACAGATCTCTTGTGCGTAAGTCTAACACCACCGATGAACAAATTTTAACACTTATCGAGTGCAACAACGAAGAGGTCAAACAAGAAAATTCCAATAAAAACCCTACCGTAAACAGTGTTCAGCGCGACTATATGGCAGGTGAGGTCAGCAAGGATATTACCAAGAGAATTCTGTTGCCGCAGGATATTGTCGAGGCGCACGAGGCGGGAATAATTCACTTCCACGATGCTGATTATTTTGCGCAGCATATGCACAACTGCGACCTTGTAAACCTTGAGGATATGCTGCAGAACGGTACGGTAATTTCTGGCACGATGATTGAAAAGCCGCACAGCTTTTCTACCGCCTGCAACATTTCGACGCAGATTATTGCACAGGTGGCGTCTAGCCAGTACGGCGGGCAGAGTATTTCGCTTACGCATCTTGCACCTTTCGTAGATGTCAGCCGCAAAAAAATTCGCAGGGACGTTGAGGCAGAAATTAAAGAACTCGGGGCTTCGGCAAGTGATGATGTAATATCGGATATTGTCGAAAGACGGCTGCGTGATGAAATCAAAAAAGGCTGCCAGATGATTCAGTACCAGGTTGTTACGCTTATGACCACAAACGGTCAGGCGCCTTTTGTAACCGTATTTATGTATCTCGGCGAGGCCAAGGAGTCGCAGCTTAAGCATGATTTGGCTATGATTATAGAAGAAATGCTAAATCAGCGCATCGTCGGCGTAAAGAATGAGTCGGGTGTGTGGATCACTCCGGCATTTCCGAAGCTGATTTATGTGCTTGAAGAGGATAACATTCACGAGGATTCAAAATATTACTACCTTACAAAGCTTGCGGCAAAATGTACTGCAAAGCGCATGGTTCCGGACTATATTTCGGAAAAAATGATGCTTAAGCTGAAGGTGGACAAAAACGGCGAGGGGCACTGCTACACCTGCATGGGTTGCCGTTCGTTCCTAACTCCGTATGTTGACGAAAACGGAAAGCCGAAGTATTACGGCCGATTTAATCAGGGTGTAGTTACTCTTAATCTTGTTGATATTGCATTGTCATCGGGTAGAGATAAGGCAAAATTCTGGAAAATTTTTGACGAGCGGCTGGAGCTTTGCTACCGAGCGCTTATGTGCAGGCATAATCGGCTCAAGGGTACCTTGAGCGATGCAGCGCCGATTTTGTGGCAGTATGGTGCACTTGCGCGTCTTAAAAAGGGCGAACCTATTGATAAGCTGCTTTACGGAGGTTACTCTACCATTTCACTAGGCTATGCTGGACTGTATGAATGTGTAAAGTACATGACAGGAAAATCCCACACCGACCCTGAGGCAACGCCGTTTGCGCTGGACGTTATGAAATATCTTAACCTTGCGACTCAAAAGTGGAAGGAACAGGAGAACATTGATTTCAGCCTTTATGGAACGCCGCTTGAATCGACAACATATAAGTTTGCAAAGTGCCTGCAAAAGAGATTCGGCATAATTGAGGGAATTACCGACAAAAATTATATAACAAACAGCTACCATGTTCATGTTACAGAGAAAATTGACGCATTTTCAAAGCTGGCATTTGAATCGCAGTTCCAGCAGCTTTCACCCGGCGGTGCGATAAGCTATGTTGAAGTTCCGAATATGCAGAACAATCTTGAGGCAGTGCTGGAACTGATGAAGTTTATCTATGATAATATTATGTATGCAGAACTTAATACCAAGTCGGACTACTGTCAGTGCTGCGGATTTGACGGTGAAATTGAAATAGTAACCGATGAGGACGGTAAGCTCATCTGGAAATGCCCTAACTGCGGCAATACAGATGAAACAAAGCTGAATGTGGCAAGGCGCACCTGCGGATATATCGGAACTCAGTTCTGGAATCAAGGCAGAACGCAGGAAATTAAAGAACGTGTTTTGCATTTATAGGAGATATAATGAACTATTGCGGCATTAAAAAAAATGATATTGCAAACGGAACTGGGGTGCGCGTGACACTGTTTGTTTCGGGGTGTACGCACCGGTGTCATGGCTGTTTTCAGCCGCAGACATGGGATTTTTCGTACGGAGATGAATTTACGACGGAAGTCGAGGCGGAGATTATGACAGCGCTTGAACCGAGTTACATTCACGGACTGACGCTTTTGGGCGGAGAACCGTTTGAGCCGGAAAACCAGCGTGTGCTTGTGGATTTTTTGACACGTGTGCGAGAGCGCTTTCCGCAAAAGTCCATTTGGTGCTACACCGGCTATCTCTTTGACAAAGAGCTTATGAGGCCTTCACGTGCAAGATGCGAGGTTACGGACAGAATGCTGTCGATGATTGACGTTCTTGTTGACGGCGAGTTTGTACTGAGCAAGAAAAATATAAGTTTGCAGTTCAGAGGCTCCGAAAACCAGCGCATAATTGATGTAAAAAAATCTGTGTCAGCCGGAAAAATCGTGTTATGGAGCTGACGCGCCTGTGGAAAGGTAAAAATATGAATGTGTATATAAAAAAATTGAGAGAAAATGCGGTGATACCTACGCGTGGCTCTGAAAACGCAGCAGGCTATGACCTTTATGCCTGCATTGATGAGCCGATTGAAATTAAGCCTCACTGTACCGCAAAAATCGGTACGGGACTGGCGCTTGCTGTGCCGGACGGTTATTTCGGTGCAATTTTTGCAAGAAGCGGACTGGCGGCAAAACAGGGACTCAGACCGTCAAATTGCGTCGGCGTTGCCGACAGCGACTACCGCGGCGAATATATTGTGGCGCTTCACAACGACGGCGAGGAGACAAGGATGGTAAATCCGAACGACCGTATTGCACAGCTGGTGGTTATGCCATATCTTCCGGTTTGCTTTGAGGAAACCGACAGCTTGGACGAAACTGTGCGAGGTGAAGGCGGCTTCGGGAGTACTGGAAAATAAAATTAAAGCGTGAGCGGATTTTGAAGTTCCGCCCGCGCTTTTTTATGAATTGATGAGCCATATAGCAAAGGTCAGATAGCCGGCATATGACGCCCACAAAAGGTAAGGAACCTGTATCCATGCGGCATTTTTGTCGATTGATATAAAGTCTATAATCATCATTATAATCAGCACAACCAGCAGGAGCAGCCATATGAACGCGAACAAAAATGCGCGCATATTAAAAAAAATCAGCGTCCATGCAAAGTTTACAAAAAGCTGCAGCCAGTATGAAAACGGAATGCTGCCGCTTTTGATTTTGCATATTGCCGCTCCGGATCCCATAAGCACGAAGAGTATTGTCCATATTATCGGAAACACGAATGCCGAGGGTGTTCCGGGTGGGGTTATGATTTCGTCAAATAAGCTAAAATTTCCCATTGTAAGCAGTGACGAAACGGCGCCGGTCAACAGTGTAATAGCAATCTGCAAAGCGTATGTTTTTATTTTCGATTTCACAATATCACCTCGTATAAATAGTATATTTCATGCGACACATAATATGCTGTTTATGCACGTTTTGATTGTAAATTGGAAGAAAAAGTATATAATCGGTATATGTTGTGGTTATATTTTTGAAAAAATTAAAAAACATACAATATTTATTAAGAAAAGTGTTGCAATTTGTCAAACGGTGTGATATAATGTAATCGTAGATGGAAATTACATTCTACCCTTTTATCCTATACATATCAAGCCTAAAAGCATCGTACACCGATGCTTTTTCGTTTTGAAATGAAAGGAAAAAGGTTAGCTGTATCCGTCATACGGAAAAAGGGAATGACTGTAGACAATCTGAGCGCATATGTAGCTATTTTTAAAATTGCCGTTTATGTGGTATCATTTATAGTCTATGATGAACTATATAATGTCGGCGTCGCTGTTTTCATCAACGAACGGTTGGATTTGGAATTTGCCTCTTCGCCGTTAATGTTTATTCTTGGTTCATCTATAACTGCTACCTGTGACTCGGCATTTTTTTACTCTCTGCGTTTGTGTAAGTGGAAAGAATTAAAACCGGCAAAAGTACGCATGAAAATCTTTTAAAATTATTCCGATCTACTCTTTGTTACATTAGGCGTAAATTTGCCGTAGCATAAATCGAGCCGGAAAGCAATTTATGCACGGAAATGAGAGAGAAAACAATATGTTTTGGTGTATATTACACAAAAATAAATAAAATTGTTGACAAGTATAAAAAAATATGCGATAATTGAAAGTAGCATTAGAATATCGTATAAAACCGACGAATGTTAGAGGTGCGGTATTTATAAGTAGGACGCTTCGACTGTAGGCAAAGGGGGCGCGCCGAAAGGAAACACCGCCGAAATATACAGCTTTGTTGCCTTGGGGCTGTATATTGGGCTGCAGCATAACATGCTGCGGACTGTCACACTTGTGAAGCGCTAACCGTAGTTTTAAGTATTTGAGTTTGTTTATTAAACCGTGTACGTAGACTATCAGCGTTCACGGTTTTTTGAATTTCTTATGCATAAAATATTTTTAAAAGGTGGTAAGATATATGAAAAAAATTATTTCTGTTTTAATGGCTGCGGCAGTTGTGCTGGGTCTTGCAGGATGTGGCGCTACAAAAGACGACACTGCAAAGGATGACAGCGTTCTGCGTGTAGGCATGGAGTGCAACTATGCACCTTACAACTGGTCACAGGCGGACGATTCAAACGGAGCGGTTGCCATCGCAAACGTTGACAATATGTACACAAACGGCTACGATGTTCAGGTTGCACAAAAGATTGCCGACACTATGGGCAAAAAGCTTGAAATTTATTCCTATGAATGGGACAGCCTTATTCCGGGCGTACAGTCGGGAAATCTGGATATGATTATCGCAGGTATGAGTCCAACGGCTGAAAGAAGAGAAAAGATCGACTTTTCAGACAATTATTACACATCAAACCTTGTTATCGTAACTAAAAAGGATGCCTTGGCAGACGTTAAGACCATTGCTGACTTGAAGGATAGAAAGATTGCGGCACAATCCGGAACATTCCACCTGGATGCACTGACATCACAGACAGAGGCTCAGATAAGCGAGTTGGCAGATTTTTCAACAATGTTCATGGCTTTGGGTGCAGGCACTATAGATGGTTATGTGGCGGAAGAACCTACAGCTATGGCTGTATGTGAGGACCCGGATTACGGATATGTAGCGCTTGAAAACAACAGCACAGGCTTTAAGGTAAACGATGACGATGTAAGCATTGCTGTCGGCGTAAAGAAGGACTCAGAGCTGAAGGACAAGATTAATGCCGTATTGGAAGGCTTTGATTCTGATGCACAGAGAGAGCTTATGTCAAAGATGGTTAAGCTCGCTCCGTCAGAAGAAGAATAATTTTCGGCAGGTATAAGGTTATGACAGGCTTTTTTTACGAAGTAATAAATATTCTGGTAAAGTATCGTGGCTACTTTTTACAGGGCGTCGGTTATACGATGCTCATTGCTCTTGTCGGCACGACAATCGGTCTTGTAATAGGTCTTATTACCGGAATTATAAGAACAATTCCCAAGTCAAAAAACCCCGTGATAAGGGTAATTTTAAAAATAATCAACATCATCATAAGCGTGTATGTCGAAATTTTCAGAGGAACACCTATGATGGTACAGGCAATGGTAATTTTCTGGGGATATGCGTTCATGAATGACGGACGGACTTTGCCGCTCATTCCCGCAGGTATCTTCATTGTATCGATAAATACCGGTGCATATATGGCGGAAATCGTCCGCGGCGGTATAATTTCGATTGACAATGGGCAGTTTGAGGGTGCTTATTCAATCGGAATGAACCACTGGCAAGCCATGATAAACGTCGTTTTGCCACAGACAATGCGAAATATTTTGCCAGCCATAAGCAACGAGTTTGTTATAAACATTAAGGACACGTCTGTGCTGAACGTTATAGGAGTAACCGAGCTGTACTTCTTTACAGCCAAAATTTCCAAAATGACATGGTCGATTTTTGAAACTTATGTTGTTGCGTGCGTTATATACTTCATTCTGACCTTCAGCATAACCCGTATTCTTAAATTTATCGAGCACAAGATTGATGGTCCGTCATCTTATATAATACACCATTCGTCAACTATGCCTGACGAAAGCTTTACGGCAAAGGAGGGCAAGTAATGAGCAATACAATACTGTCCGTTAAGGGGTTGAAAAAATCCTTCGGTGAAAATTCGGTACTAAAGGACATTAATTTTTCGGTAAACAGCGGAGACGTAACCTGTATAATCGGTTCGTCCGGTTCGGGAAAGTCAACCATGCTCAGATGCATAAATCTGCTTGAGGAGCCTACCGGCGGCGAGATTATTTATAATGGTCGTAATATTCTTGAAACAAAAAACATTCCGGCATACCGGGCAAAAGTGGAAATGGTTTTCCAGAGCTTTAACCTGTTTGAAAACATGACAGTTCTGAAAAATTGTATGATAGGACTGCGCAAGGTTCTTAAGCTCGACAAGGAAAACGCAAAAAAGACAGCTATGTTCTATCTCGAAAAGGTAGGAATGGCACCATATATAAATGCGAAGCCGAGGCAGCTTTCAGGAGGACAAAAGCAGAGAGTTGCAATTGCCAGAGCACTTGCCATGAAGCCGGACGTTATACTTTTTGACGAACCGACCTCTGCGCTTGACCCACAGATGGTCGGAGAGGTTCTTGACGTTATAAAGAATATTGCCAAAGAAGGATTGACCATGATTATAGTAACGCACGAAATGGCTTTTGCACGTGATGTTTCAAACCATGTCGTGTTTATGCATGACGGTGTTATCTGCGAGGAGGGCACTCCGGAGGAGATTTTTACAAATCCGCAGAGACCCGAAACAAAAGCTTTTCTGACAAGATTTATGAAAGAAAACTAAAAATGTGCGCCGGCTGTGTTCGGCGCATTTTTGCGTTGAATTGCAGATGAAATATAAAAATATGGGAGAAAAAACAAAAATGAAACTTATGATTGCATCAGATATTCACGGCTCCGCGTTGTACTGCAAAAAATTGCTTAAAGCATTTGAACGGGAAAAGGCGGACAGACTGCTGCTTCTGGGCGATATTTTGTATCACGGACCTCGAAACGAGCTTCCGGACGGATATGCGCCACAAAAGGTGATTGATATGCTGAATGCGGCAAAAAACTCGATTTTCTGCGTCAGGGGAAACTGCGATACCGAAGTTGACCAGATGGTTTTGCAATTTCCGATTCTTGCCGAGTACTGCATAATTCCGCTCGGAACGCGGCTTATTTATGCCACACACGGACATAGATATAATACCAAAAGTCTGCCGCCGATTCAAAAGGGTGATATTCTTCTGCACGGGCATACGCATATTCCGTCGTGGGAGCCTTTCGGTGAGGATAACATGTATCTTAATCCCGGTTCGGTTTCGATTCCTAAGGAGCAAAGCGAGCGCAGCTATATGTTCTTTGAAAACGGCAGAGTCGTGTGGAAAAGTCTTGACAGCAAAGTGTATCACTCGTTGACACTGTAGACCCAAATTGCTCTAAATCGCGTGCGTTGCGGATTTCGGAGCAGTTTTTTCACGCCACAGTGGCGGCGTATTGCAGCTGTCTAAACGTCACTGGTTTCAGTCCGGCATAACCAGCGCTGCTATTATGTATGCTAAAATTCCCGTACCAAAGCAGAAAACGAGAATTGCCCATATAAGGCGTACTATTGTGGAATCTATGTTGAAGTATTCGGCTATTCCGCCGCATACGCCGCAGATTTTGCGGTCGGTTTGAGATTTATAAAGCTTCTTCATCGGTGCATCTTCCTTTCGCATTTTTTCTATATAGTATACCGAAAAAGCTGATGTGTAAAGTGTTTTATTGATTTTTGTGGAAAAAAGATGTTTTGCAGCATGAAAAAGGACAAATCCGAAGTGCAGATTTGTCCTTCCTTAGGATTATTGCTCGTTCTTATTTTGGTTCTGATTGCTGTTTCTGTGGCAGTTGTTGTTTTGATTCTGATTTTGGTTATTGTTCTGATTTTGATTCTGATTTTGGTTATTGTTCTGATTTTGATTCTGGCTTTGGTTATTGTTCTGATTTTTGCTGCGGTTACTGTTTGAGTTGTTGTTTTTTTCCACTGTGACATCACTTCCTTTCTATGCAATAGTATATTTCTCTCAATTTACCGAAAATATACGCAGAATAAGAATTTCACTTGAAAAATGCTGAAAAAAATGATATAATAAAATATAAAATATAATGGAGAATAATATGCGGGAGAGAATTTGGGAATTTAAAAATAGGGCGCTTAAACCGCAGGAAATCCTGGATTTTGCTCTTGGCAACAATATTCCGCCGGCTATTGCAACGATTTTGCTGAACAGAGACATACGAACGGAGGAGCAGGTAAGGTCATATCTCAAAAAAGAGCTTGCCGGAGTGCACAATCCTTTTCTTTTTGACGGAATGGAAGCAGCGGCGGACAGAATTGTCAGAGCTATTTCGGAAAATGAGCCTGTGGTGGTATACGGCGACTATGATGTTGACGGAATAACTTCAACAGCACTTTTATATAGCTTTTTGAAATCGCGCGGCGCGAATGTTGAATACTATATACCCGACCGTAAAAAGGAGGGATACGGAATAAACATTATGGCGGTGAACAGGCTTGCGCGGCGCGGAATAAAATTGATGATTACAGTAGACTGTGGAATTACCGCTGTCGGCGAGATTGAATTTGCAAAAACGCAGGGCATGGAAGTTATTGTCACCGACCATCACACCTGCAAGGAGGACTTGCCGCGCGCGGTTGCGGTTATAAATCCGAAGATTCGGGAAAGCAGTTATCCTTTTGATGGGCTTGCGGGAGTAGGAGTGGCATTCAAGCTGGTGCTTGCGCTGGCGGTTCGGCTCGGACTTAACACTAAAGCGGTATTTATGCAGTATGCCGAGATTGCCGCGGTCGGCACGATTGCCGATGTTGTGCCGCTCGTTGACGAAAACAGGATCATTGTTGACAAGGGAATTATATCGGCAAGGCAGACAAAAAACAACGGCTTACGCGCCCTGATAGAGGTCAGCGGCATAAACGGGTCAGCTCTTTCGGCAATGAATGTTGCCTTTGCGATAGCGCCGCGGCTTAACGTTGCCGGCAGACTTGAAAGTGCAGATACGGCGGTTAGGCTGCTGATTGAAGAGGACTATGACAAGGCGCTGGAAATTGCTCGGCATTTGAACAGCCTTAATACCGAAAGACAGCGGCTTGAGCTCGACATTTTAAATCAAGCAATGAATCAGGCAGAGTCCTTCGGCGAAGATGAACGGTTAGTTTATGTGATGGAAGGAGAAGGATGGAACAGTGGAGTAATAGGAATTGTGGCGTCACGGGTTTTGGAAAATTTCTATCGTCCGTGCGTGCTTATATCTTGTGAAAATGGAAAAGGAAAGGGCTCGGGCAGGTCGATAGAGGGCTTTAACTTGTTTGACGCACTCACTGCCTGCAGCGGCGAACTGACGGAATTCGGCGGTCATTCGCTTGCGGCGGGCCTCAGCATAGAACAGGACAAAATCGCAGAGTTCAGAAAAAAAATCAACGAATATGCGAAAAAGAACATGAATTCGGAAATGCTTGTGCCAAAGCTTAAAATAGAATGTGTGCTGGAAAAATCGGACATTACCATGAACGCTGCAAAAATTATATCGCGGCTTGAGCCGTTTGGTATGGGGAACGACATACCGGTTTTTGCGGCATACGGCTTAAAGGTGCTACATGTTTCATGCATAGGTACGGAGGGAAAGCATCTTCGTCTGCTTTTGGGCGCGGGCGGCAGGCAATTCCGGGCTGTGGGGTTCGGAATGGGAGAGTTGGCGCAGAGGATTTCTGTCGGTCAAAAGGCAGATATTGCATTTACTATGAGCGTAAATATATATCAGAACAATGAAAATCTACAACTTTTGTTAAAAGATATTAAATTTGATGGGAATATTTAGAATATGAAAGATGATGTTAAATCGGGTGTTTTCAATCACTCGGAAACCTTGCCGCATATAGCGGAGGATACAGATGTAATTGTTGACAAAATCATTAATATGGTAAAAGGATATAGTCCGAATGCCAATACCGACATGATTTATGTTGCATATCATCTGGCAAAAGCGGCACACAAAAATCAATACAGAAAATCCGGCGAGGCTTATATCGAGCATCCGGTTCAGATTGCATACATTGCGGCAGAGTTGTCGATGGATCATGTGGCTATCTGTGCCGCACTGCTTCACGATGTTATAGAGGATACACCGTACACCTATGAAAACATTGTAACTCTGTTTGGAACATCGGTTGCCGAAATTGTCGATGGCGTTACAAAGCTAAAAAAAATTCAGTACAAGGACCATCAAGAGGAGCAGGTGGAAAACCTGCGAAAGATGTTCTTTGCAATGAGCAAGGATATCCGAGTAGTTATAATTAAGCTTATTGACCGACTGCACAATATGCGTACTCTCGGCTATATGCCGCGCGAAAAGCAGCTTGAAAAAGCGAAAGAAACACTTGACGTTTATGCTCCGCTGGCGCATCGTCTCGGTATTTCCAAAATCAAATCCGAGCTCGAGGATTTGTCGCTTAAATACCTAGATCCTGTTGCATACGAGGAAATCCGCGAGAGTATCAGCCAGAAGAAGAGCGAAAGAGAAGCGTTTGTTGCGGACATTATTACGGTTTTGAAAAAACGAATGAGCGAAAACCATATAGAATGCGAAATTACCGGACGTGCAAAGCATTTTTACAGCATTTTCAGAAAAATGTATGCACAGAACAAGACCATAGATGAGATATATGATTTGTTAGCGGTAAGAATAATTGTAAACACTGTTGCGGAATGCTATGCGGTGCTGGGCATCGTGCATGAGATGTATACCCCGCTGCCTATGAGGTTCAAAGATTATATCGCTATGCCGAAACCGAATATGTATCAATCGCTGCACACGACGGTTGTGGGCAGTGACGGAACGCCGTTTGAAATTCAGATAAGAACATGGGAAATGCACAAGGTTGCCCAGGAGGGTATTGCGGCGCATTGGAAATATAAAGAGGGTAAATCCGGCAAAAATGAAATGGACAAAGAGCTGGAATGGGTTCGCAAGCTGATGGAGACTCAGGCTGACATTATGGACGCTGACGTGTTTATGAACAGCCTTAGAATTGATATGTTTTCGGATCAGGTGTTTGCGTTTACGCCGCAAGGCAAGGTTATTCCGCTGCCCAACGGCTCGACGGCAATCGATTTTGCTTTTGCGATTCATACTCAGGTTGGCAGCAAAATGGTAGGTGCAAAGGCTAACGGTAAAATTGTAACAAACAACTATAAGCTGCAAAACGGCGACATAATAGAAATTCTTACATCGCCGCAGGCAAAGGGACCGAGCCGAGACTGGCTTAAAATCGTCAAAACATCGCAGGCAAAAAGCAAAATTAATCAGTGGCTGAAAAAGGAATGCCGCGAAGAAAACATCATTCATGGCAAGGATATTCTCGAAAAGGAAGCAAAGCGACTTAATATTCCATTTTCAAAGCTGTTTCGTGACGAATGGCTTCAGCCTATTTATAAAAAGTACACCTTAAACAGTCTTGATGACCTGTATGCCAGCGTCGGCTACGGCGGACTTTCGCCACAAAAGGTGACCATGCGTCTGCGTGAGGAATATATACATGAGCGAAAGCTTAAAACTCCTGAGCCGAACGAGCGTCCGACACATGCAATACGACGCAAGACCAACACAAGCGGCATAGAAGTAAAGGGTATTGATAACTGTCTTGTGCGGTTATCTAAATGCTGCAATCCGGTGCCCGGCGATGACATAGTGGGATTTATTACCAAGGGCAGAGGTGTTTCGGTTCACCGTGTCGATTGCCCGAATATTCAGCCGGATGTGCTGTCGGATGAGGATAAAAAGCGTTTTATAAAGGTCAGCTGGACGGGAAACAACCGTTCATCCTATGTTGCTACTCTGCGCGTTGAGGCGGAGGACAGAAAGGGCATGATGATGCAGATTACGACCGTTCTGGCGGATTTGCAAATGAATTGCGATTCGATAAACGCGCGTAAACTTAGGGACGGAAGTTCGGTTATGACCTTTGGACTGGAGATTTCAGGGACAGACGAGCTGAAAAAAGCTATTACGCGTATTTCAAACATTCCGGGAGTTTCTAGCGTTGTAAGAACGACAAACTGATGCGTTTTATGAAAGGAATTTTACCATGCAGAAACAGACTGTTGAAATTACAACAGAATATATAAAGCTTGACCAGCTGCTTAAATTTGCCGCGGTTGCCGAAAACGGTGCCGTGGCAAAGGCCATGATTGCCGATGCAATCGTTGCGGTCAACGGCGAAGTTTGCACGATTCGTGGAAAAAAGCTACGCAGCGGCGATGTGGTTACGGTGGACTTTGAGGACGAAACATACAAGATAGCGGTGAAGTAAATGGAGATTAAAAGTCTTGCGGTCTCAAACTTCCGGAACTATGAAAAGGATAAAATCGAGTTTTCGAGCGGCACCAATGTCATTTTCGGTAACAATGCTCAGGGCAAAACCAATCTTTTGGAGGCAATTTATCTATTTTCGCACGGAAAAAGTCACCGCGCAAAAAGCGACAGCGAGCTTGTGCGGTTTGGAGCGGATTTTATGAGTCTGGGCATTGAATTCGTGGACAAAAACCGCAGTTACCGCGCACTGATGCAAATTGGCTCAAACGGCAAGAAATCGGTGAAAATAAACAACGTACCTATTACAAAGCTGTCAATGCTTATGCAGTACCTCAACGTGGTAATGTTTTCGCCGGAGGATTTGGAAATAGTAAAGGGCGCTCCGCAGCAACGCAGACGATTTTTGGACGAAGCAATAAGCCAGCTGTATCCGGTCTACCTTGCAAGTCTGATTTCGTACCACAAAAAACTTGCCCAGAAAAACAGCCTGCTTAAAAAGCTGAGGATTAACGGTAACGCAAACGACCCTATGCTTGACGTATGGAATGAGCAGATTGCGGAAGACGGCAGCAAAATTATGCAATATCGGAAAAAATTTGTTGAGCAGCTGGGAGACTTTGCGAAAGAAACACATTTACATATGAGCGGAGAAAAATTCGATTTGCTATATACACCGAGCATAGAATGTGATATAATGAACAAAGAAGCTTTTTTGAAAAAGCTGGAGCAGTCAAAGGAGCGCGAGGTCGAAACCGGACTCAGCCTGTACGGGATTCAGCGCGATGAACTTAGGTTTTTCATTAATGAAAAAGAAGTAAAGACATATGCCTCGCAGGGCCAGCAGCGGACAACTGTTCTGAGCCTTAAAATGGCTCAGATGGAGGTTATAAATTATATCCGAGAAGAATATCCGGTTCTTTTGCTCGACGATATAATGAGCGAGCTGGATATTAATCGCAGAAACTATCTTGCAGGCAGAATTAAGGATAAGCAGGTTATTCTGACTTGCACCGACATAGATTCGGCATCCTGTGGAGCGGACACCAGAGTTTTCAGAGTTGAAAACGGCAGAATTTTTGTGGGAGGTGACAGGAATGTATCTTCATCTGGGAAATGATGTTGTTGTTAATATAAACGATATTTTGGGGATTTTTGATATGGACAACACAACGGTGTCACACCAAACACGCGGCTTTTTGACAAAGGCGCAGAGGGAAAACTCGGTTATCGACGTTACTGACGATTTGCCGAAATCGTTTATAGTCGCCGTGGAAGAAAAAGGCACACGCGTATATATTTCGTCGCTGGCGTCGCAAACACTCTGGAAACGTGCAAAATCCAACAAGTTAATAAATTAATCGTAGGAGATATAAAATGAGTATGGATAAGATTGAAACCAAATATGATGAAAACCAGATACAGGTGCTTGAGGGTCTGGAAGCGGTTCGTAAAAGACCTGGTATGTATATAGGCTCGACCTCTGCAATGGGTTTGCATCACCTGGTGTACGAAATTGTAGATAACTCAATCGACGAGGCACTTGCCGGTTACTGTACCGAAATCAAGGTTGACATAAACCCGGACAATTCGGTAACTGTTGAGGATAACGGCCGCGGTATTCCGGTCGGAATCCATCCGCAGGAGGGTATACCTACAGTTCAGGTTGTCCTGACAATTCTTCATGCCGGCGGAAAATTCGGGGGCGGAGGATATAAGGTTTCGGGCGGTCTGCACGGTGTTGGTTCTTCAGTTGTAAACGCTCTTTCCGAAAAGCTTGAGGTTGAGGTTTCAAACGGAGAACATATCTATTACCAGAGTTATGAGCGCGGAAAGCCAACCTGCGAGCTGAAGGTTATAGGCGATACACAAAAGACCGGTACAAAAATTACCTTTAAGCCGGACGGAGAGATTTTTGAAACACTGGTGTTCGACTATGATGTGCTTTTGAAAAGGCTGCGTGAGCAGGCATTTTTGAACAAAGGAATAAAGATTATTTTCACAGATAAGCGCTGCGAAGAACCGAAAAGCGAGGTTTTGTATGCAGAGGGCGGTATAAAGGAATTTGTACAGTATATAAACAAGAATAAAGACCCGTTGCATGATGAGATAATCTATTTTGAGGCCGCAAAGGAAAATATGATGGTTGAGGTTGCCATGCAGTACACCGATTCTTACAGCGAAACCATTCTTAGCTTTGCAAACAATATCCATACTGTGGACGGAGGTACACATGAAACAGGTTTTAAATCGGGTTTGACGAGGGCTATAAACGATTATGCGCGCAAAAACAACTTGATTAAGGAAAAGGAATCAAATCTTTCCGGCGAGGATACTCGTGAGGGACTGACAGCTGTAATCAGTGTAAAAGTTACAGAGGCGCAGTTTGAGGGACAGACCAAAACTAAGCTCGGAAACTCAGCGGCAAGAACACTGGTTGAAACAGCTTTAAATGATAAGCTGTCGGCTTTTCTTGAAGAAAATCCGCGTATTGCACGTGCGATTATAGATAAAACGCTTACCGCGTCAAGGGCGCGCGAGGCAGCTAGAAAAGCGCGCGAAGCAACCCGAAAAAACTCACAGGCTTCAAACGCGTCGCTTTTGGGAAAGCTTGCAAAATGCACCGATGAGGGCGCCGATTATGCCGAAATTTATATCGTTGAGGGAGATTCGGCTGGCGGCTCGGCAAAGCAGGGCAGAAACAGAAGATTTCAGGCTATTCTGCCGCTTTGGGGTAAGATGCTTAACGTAGAAAAGTCAAGAATAGATAAAGTGTATTCAAATGAAAAGCTGCTGCCGATTATCCAGGCGCTGGGCACAGGTATAGGCGAGGATTTTGATATAGAAAAGCTTAAATACGGCAAAATTATAATCATGGCGGATGCCGATGTAGACGGCTCGCATATCCGTACGCTGCTTTTGACTTTCTTTTTCAGATATATGCGCAAGCTTATCGAAAACGGAAATATCTATCTGGCACAGCCGCCGCTTTATAAGGTGTTCAAGGGCAAAAATTCGAACCTTGTCGAAAAGTTCGCATATACCGAAGACGAGCGCAATGCGCTGATTGCCGAAATGGGACCATCGTCAAAGGTTCAGCGATACAAAGGTCTCGGAGAGATGGATCCGTCCGAGCTTTGGGAAACGACAATGAACCCTGAAACAAGAACCATGCTGCGCGTTGAAATGGAGGACGCAATTCAGGCAGACCAGACATTTACAATACTTATGGGTGACAAGGTTGAGCCACGCCGTGAATTTATAGAACGGCACGCAAAATATGTTTCGAATCTAGATATCTGATATTGATTTTTCGATATTAATAAGGCACACGTTTGGAGTGTTCATATGCACTCCAGGTGTGATTTTTTGCCATTGTGATTTTTCACAAAAAACACAAGACAATTTATATATTTGTAATAGTAATAGCAATATTTAGAAATTTATCAGTGCTTTTGACTTGACATTTTTTTTTAAACTTTGTATAATAGCAATGTTGGATGCAAAGGCGCATACCGAACGCTTTGTTTGGTGTGCGCTTTTTTGCAAAAAAACAAATGTGTGGAGGAAAAAAATGAAAAATCAATACTTAAACGACGTTCTTGAAACCGTTAAAAAGAGAAATGCTGGTGAACCGGAATTTATTCAGGCAGTTACCGAAGTTCTCGAAACCCTTGAGCCTGTCGTTGAAAAAAGACCGGATCTCGTTGAAGCAGGCGTTATCGACAGACTTGTTGAGCCAGAGAGACAGATTATTTTCAGAGTTCCTTGGGTGGACGACAGCGGTAAGGTTCAGGTAAACAGGGGATTCAGAGTTCAGTACAACTCAGCTATAGGTCCTTATAAGGGTGGCATCAGACTCCATCCGTCAGTTTATATCGGCATCATCAAGTTCCTTGGCTTTGAGCAGGTATTTAAAAACTCATTGACAACACTGCCTATGGGCGGAGGCAAGGGCGGTTCCGACTTTGATCCAAAGGGTAAGTCAGACGGTGAAATTATGAGATTCTGCCAGAGCTTTATGACAGAGCTTTGCAAACACATCGGTGCTGACTGCGACGTTCCGGCAGGTGATATCGGAACAGGTGCAAGGGAAATCGGATATATGTTCGGTCAGTACAAGAGACTCAGAAACGAATTTACCGGCGTTCTTACCGGCAAAGGTCTGACATATGGTGGATCACTTACAAGAACAGAAGCTACAGGCTATGGTCTGTGCTACTTTACAAAGGAGATGCTGGCTGCAAACGGCAAGAGCTTTGAAGGTCAGAAGGTTGTTGTGTCGGGTTCGGGCAACGTTGCTATCTACGCTACCGAAAAGGCTACCGAAATGGGCGCAAAGGTTATTGCTATGTCAGATTCAAACGGCTATATACACGACGAAAACGGCATTGACCTTGCTGCAGTTAAGCAACTTAAGGAAGTCGAAAGAAAGAGAATTAAGGAATATGTTAAGGATCATCCAACAGCAACATATACAGAGGGCTGCAAGGGTATCTGGACAATTCCTTGCGATATTGCGCTTCCATGTGCAACACAGAATGAGATTGACGGCGAAAGTGCTGCAATTTTGGCAAAGAACGGTTGCTTTGCGGTTTCAGAGGGTGCAAATATGCCTTCAACCCCGGAAGCTATAGAGGTATACTTTGCAAATAATATGCTATACGGTCCGGCAAAGGCTGCAAACGCAGGAGGTGTTGCAACTTCAGGTCTTGAAATGAGCCAGAATTCACAAAGACTTTCATGGACATTTGAAGAGGTTGACGCAAAGCTGCACAGCATTATGAAAGAAATCTTCAAGTCATGCGATGAGGCCGCAAAGCAGTACGGCATGGAAGGTAACTATATGGCAGGCGCAAACATTGCCGGCTTCCTAAAGGTTGCCGAAGCTATGAAGGCTCAAGGCTGCGTTTGATTTTAAACGAACCGGATTTCGCTTTTATAAATCTATATACAAAAAGAACCACTGCGTATAATGGACTGAACTGCCCGCAGTTTGTGCTGACAGTACAAAAAGCCCATATGGCAAACGATATTAAATTTTAATCAGTAGCATACTGACTTCGTTTTTCTAGCGGAGTCAGTTTTGTTTTTAGTTGAATTCTTTCGTTATTATAAAAATGGATGATCTCTAATGGTGGATAGGTATAAAACTCCTTGATTTGTTTTGATATATGAAATATTCGTAACACATTTTTGATTTGACCCTTCGGCGGTAGTCACTTTCGTTTCGCTGCTATTCCCGCCGCAAGTTTTTTCCTTTTTTCTTTTTCATTTGAAAAACTCTTTTATCTGTTCCCGACTTAACCCCGTATTTTCTCAACTTTCCCGTATGTTAAACATGGATATTTCAACGTTACTATCTCTTTTTCATACTGCTTGATATGTCTGTATTTTCTTGGCATAAAAAATGCCACCTTCCCAGATTTGATGGACAGAAAAAAGAGTGATATAATGGAATGGACACAAACAAATCCAAAATCACAGGAGGAATTTTTATGTCAATCAAAAAAGGAACAATACCACCTCGTTATGATGAGGCATTCAAAGCCGGCGCTGTTAAAATGGTTACAGAACAAGGGCGCCCCTCAAAAGAGGTTGCCGCAGAGCTTGGTATC
>JAQXIJ010000029.1 GCA_029007725.1 Bacillota bacterium
CCTCAAAAGATAAGAATCCGGTGATAATAGCAAGGAGGATCCACCCGTTCCCATACCGAACACGGAAGTTAAGCTCCTTTACGTCGATGATACTTGGCGGGAGACTGCCCGGGAAAGTAGATAATTGCCGGAACCGGAGAAATCTGGAACCATTATCCTAATTCCCAATCGAATTAGGATAATGGCAGTTATGGCCCGTTGGTCAAGCGGTTAAGACACCGCCCTTTCACGGCGGTATCGCGAGTTCGATTCTCGCACGGGTCACCATAGCCTAAAAAGCCTTTCCAAGAAAGGCTTTTTAGTGGATATGGGCCATTAGCTCAGTTGGTTAGAGCATCCGGCTCATAACCGGACGGTCCAAGGTTCGAGTCCTTGATGGCCCACCAGAAAAGGACTTTGTGTTATATGCAAAGTCCTTTTTCTTTATTACATATTTATTGAATTTTTTAGAATATTGAATAAAATAAATATTATCTAATTTTTATGGGGGTATAGCTCAGTTGGGAGAGCGGTTGCTTCGCATGTAACAGGCCTGGGGTTCGACTCCCCATATCTCCACCAAATACCATAAAAACCGCATAGATATGCGGTTTTTATGGTATTAATTTATTTTATACACGTTTTTTATACGATTTTATTCAAAACATTTACGGCGCGTTCTTCTTCACGGGGGTACAAATGCGAATAGGTGTTCCACGTTATTTCTATATTTGTATGTCCCAAACGCCGTGCTATTTCCTGTATGTTAATTCCTTCATTTGCAAGAAGTGATGCATAGGAATGGCGCAATGTGCGGATTTTGATGTTGGTTAGGGGTACAGCAATATATATAATCTCGGAAAATATTTTAGATGGACGGGGATTTTTTGTTAAACATTCGATAGTCTTTCGGTGTAACATCTGTGTTCTTTTTAAATTCGCGGCTAAAAAAGCTCATATCGGAATATCCTGATTGAAGAGCCGCATCGGTTACTGAATACATACCGGACGAAAGTAACTCTTTTGCATGTGATAGTTTCAGTTCATTAATATATTTTACGGGTGAAGTGCCATAATAAGTTCTAAAAATTTTTCTAAAATATTCTGGCGTTATTCCGCACATAGCAGACAAATCTTCAATACTTATATGCTGTTTGTATATTCCCGATGAATGTACTCAATCCCCGGTTTAATTATCTCTAATTTATCATTTGAAATATATTCTGAAAAATATTCTTGCTGCATTGTATAAATAATCTGATACAACTCTGCCTTGCATTTCATAACATATCCTTTGTTCTTCTGATCCCAAATACTTTTGGAAGTTTTAAAGTGTTGTAAACAAGAAACTTCGTTTTTAATTTTAAATGAAAAGGGTGCAAAGTTTTTTTCTTCCGAAATATCAAAGTTAATCGCATAGCAATCACCCTCAATTTCAGATAAAACCTCATAGCTTGAATGTTTTGGAATATATATTATTTCCTTTGGCCTTACTGTTATTTTTGTGTCGTCATCAAAAATATATATTTTAATGCCGCTTATATGTAACGCAAGCCCATGCCCTGACCTGTTTCTATGTATTCTTACTCCCATACCTTTGCCCACATAACAGGCAAGCAAAATTTTATCTATGTTAAAATCATAGCTCATAAAATCATTCATCGCTTTAATGCCTCCTAGTTCATATTATAAACTTTTGTTTTGAAATGATCAAGTAGTTTTGAAATGATTCTTGACTCTAAAGTAGAAATAACTTAAAATAATATATACAAACAAAACTTATATATGGAGATTTTTGATATGTTTAAGACATTTGATAAGGACAGATATTTCATAGAAAGAAAATATCATAATTCTGATAAGAAGTTTAATCCTTATGAGAGAATGAAGTATCACGGGGTAGGGTACGACGAAAAAAGCGGACTTGATGATGAAGAAATTTTAAACGGACTCCACAAGCTGTATCCTCAAATCAAGAATTTGCCTCATCCAATTGCAAAAGCAAAAGCTATAAAATATGTTCTTGAAAATGAAAGACTTTATATAAATTGCCACGATTATTTTGTTGGAATGTATTCGCTTAACAGGCTTACTGACGAAGTGATATTTAATAAATGGAATGATGGTGTTTACCATAACAAAAAAATACCGGAGCTTGTTAAGCTTGGAAATGACTTTAACAGTTCTGGCGCTGTAGATATATGGCCCGATTATGATCATGTTGTGCCTGATTGGGAATCGCTTATGAGACTGGGCTTCAAAGGAATTAAAGAGCGTGCAAAACACTATAAGGAGCAGCGTAGGCAAAGCGGAACTCTTACAGAAGAACAGCAAGCCTATTTTGAAGGAATTGAAATAGAATACAGCGCGATAATTGATGTTATAGATAGAATGTATGAGCTTGCTCTTACAAAAAAACACGCAAAGGCAGATAAAATTGCCGCCTGCCTGCAGCACCTTCGCGATGGTGCGCCTACAAATATATATGAGGCAATGCAGCTTATTTATATTTATTTTATAATATCCGAAAGCATAGATCATTATCAAGTGCGGTCACTTGGAAATGGTTTAGACAACACGCTTTATTGTTTTTATAAGCATGATTTGGAAAACGGAATTTACACAAGAGCCGATATAAAGGAATATATTGCATATTTTCTTATGCGGTGGTCTGCGATAGGTAATTATTGGGGACAGCCGTTGTATCTGGGCGGCAGTAAAATTGACGGCAGCACAAAAATAAATGATTTGTCCTATGATATAATAGAGGTTTATGACGAGCTTTGAATTTACAACCCTAAGATACAAATAAAATACAACAAAAATATTCCGCTTGATTTTCTGAATAAAATATTAGATATGATAAGGCGAGGACAAAACTGCTTTGTATTTTGCTGCGAACCGGGAATGATGAAGGCAGTTATGAGCTACGGCGCAACATATGAGGAAGCTCTTAATATGGATATACGCGGATGTTACGAAACCGGGGTAAAAGCCAATGAGGTATCTACAGCTACGGGATAGATTAATGCGGCTAAGGCTGTAGAATACGTTTTTTCAAACGGTTATGATAATCGGTATGGCAAACAGATAGGTATTAAAACAGGAGAAATCGGAAGCTTTGAAACATTCGAGGATTTTTACAGAGCAGTCTTGCTGCAGTGGGAATATCTTATAGAAAAGTCTATTGAGATAGGAAATGATTATGATAGACATCTGGGATATGTCAATCCGTCATCTATGTACAGTGCCACAATTGAAACAAGTCTTAAAAATGCATTTGACGGTTATGCAGGCGACGTAAAATTTAATAACAGTGCTATGCTTAACTGCGCTTTTGCAAGCCTTGTTGATTCGGTAATGGCAGTAAAAAAATTTGTATATGACAGAAAAGAGATAACTCTCAGCGAACTGAAATCTGCACTTGACAGAAATTGGGTCGGATATGAGATGTTAATGGCAAAAATGCAAAGCTGTCCTTATAAATACGGCAACGGTGAACCTGAAACAGATATGTATGCAGAAATGCTGGCAAGATATTTTGCGAATAAGGTAAATAACAGACCGAACGGGAGAGGCGGTGTATATAAGGCAATTATGCATTCTGCCATGGAGTTTGTATGGCAGGGTGAAAAAACTCTTGCCACACCTGACGGAAGAAAAGCAGGAAAGGAATTGTCAAAGAATGCTTCCCCGGTACCGGGAATGGACAGAAACGGTGTTACGGCATTAATAAATTCAGCCGTAAAGCTAAATCCATCTTTGTATACTGAAAGCTTCTGCATTGATATTATGCTTCACCCGTCAGCGGTAGAGGGCAGTGACGGCTTAGCGGCCATGAAAGCTTTACTTGACACGTATATGGAAAAAGGCGGCATGAGTATGCAGATAAATGTATTTAATTCGCAGGTTTTAAAGGATGCGCAGAAAAACCCCGATAAATATAAAAATTTGCAGGTTCGTGTGTGCGGCTGGAATGTGCTTTGGAATAATTTAAGCCGGGCCGAGCAGGACGAAGGGTTGTCCGTTAAAATGTGTGTGGTGTCATAATCCTGAGGGCATTGCTTATGAGTCGCAGCTTGCATATTTTAAAAATAAATGTACATCATGCGGAGAATGTGTGAATGTATGCCATCAACATGTACATGTTCTAAAAAACGGGTTACACATCTTTGAACGGGAAAAATGTACATTATGCGGAAAATGTGCAAGCAAAGGCTTATACGAGGCATTGACAATATACGGAAAAGATATTACTGTTGATGAGATTATGCCGATTCTTTTAGAAGATAAGGATTTTTATAAAACATCAGGAGGTGGCGTAACGTTGTCTGGCGGAGAATGCCTTTCTCAAGCAGATTTCTGCAAGGAACTTTTAAAGAAACTAAAAAAAGAAAATATACATACTGCGGTAGACACGTGCGGCTTTGTTTCTAAAGAAGCAATCAGTAAAGTCATTCCGTATACGGATATATTTTTGTATGATATCAAGGCGATTGACGAAGATGTTCATACGGTGCACAGGACATAAAAATAAGCCTATATTAGATAATTTAAAATATATAGCCTCATGCGGAAAAAGCATTGAAATCAGAATCCCTTATGTGCCGCTGTTTAATGATAATCAAATTGAAAAAATTGTTGCTTTTTTAAGTAAAATAAAAACCATAACTAAAATACGGCTGTTGCCCTATCATAATTATGCCCGATCAAAATATAACTCTCTTGATATGGTAAATACTTTGCCTCAAGATCTGCCCAATAAAGACGCGCTTCAAAAAGCAGAGGATTTACTTAAAAACATTAAAGTATTACATGAAGGTATATAAGTATAATATGCTTGTCCTAACAAAGGAACTGATGTTTTATGGAAAAACAGAAGAATTTTGGAAATGATGTGATTTTACAGCAATGAGATAAAAGGTTTAGTATTAGCTTACTATGCGAATGTATAAAATCATGGGCTTGTATTGATTTCACTACGGAAAGCATGGCCATAGGAGAAGGAAAGTAATTGCGATTATTGACGTTTTAGCGGCTAGGCGGCTGTTATGAGTCATAAGAAGCCACGATAGCAAGATACGACATTATGTATTGGAGCCAGACTGCCCGGAAAATATGGATAAGCTAAAACACATAGAAGCAGTTAAAAAGATGAACGGTATGGATGACAGCACAGTATCAAGCGGCAGTTTTTTTGACAAAAACTACAGAACTTAAATATAACTATAATACGGGTAAGGGTGAAATAGACGTTACTCTTTCGATTAAACCGGAGATTAATATAATATCTGATCCTTGGGCATCAAACATACGCCGACTCAGCTCCGTAAAATCCGAAAAAGCCAGGATACGATTTTGCCGGCTGATATAGGGATAAATCATTGACAGAAAAATTCAACTTTTCAAGTAATGTTGTAAAAAGCATGACGATCTATGCAAAGCGGACAGAACGTGATAATTCTAAACAAAGTATTGTAATGACAATAGGTAAAAATGAAGTGCTGTTGTTCGGAAAGAACATCAGCGTTGACGCCGCACCGATTATACCAAACGACCGCAAAATGATCCCGATACGGATTGTTGCCGAAAATCTTGGATCTAATGTCGAATGGAAGGAAGAAGGGCAGCAGATTGTAGTTACAAAAAAAATAAATATATGTATTGACCCGATAAAACTCCTGTGGTTAAAGCAACTGCCGCGGGAGTTTTTTGGCTGAATAAGATTTTTCCAAGTTTTGTATAATTCGGGAAATTTTACAGTAAAATAACAAAAATCTGAACAAAAATGACGGCAGTGTATGGACTTTTTTCAAGAAATGTAGTATTATATAATTTGGATTATTATATTGATACAGGAAGGATTGTGCATATGGACAGACTTAAAGTGATTGTTAAAGCGCTCGACGACAAAAGAGCGGAAAATATTGATGTCCTTAATATTTCCGAACTGACCTCGCTGAGCGATTATTTCGTTATCTGCTCATGCAACTCCAACGTTCAGGTCCGAGCTTGCATTGATGAGGTCGAAGAAAAAATGAAGGAAAACGGCTTTGAGCCGATTCATAAAGAGGGTTACCGCGGCGGAAACTGGGTAGTTCTCGATTTTGATGACATAATTGTGCACGTTATGGACAAGGAAACACGCGAATTTTATGCGCTTGAGCGCTTGTGGGACGATGCGCCTCGGATCGAAATTGATATAGAAGACTGATGCAAGGAGAAAAATAGATGGAAACATATGATTACAAAAAAATAGAGAAAAAATGGCAGAACCGATGGGAGGAAAAAGGTTGTTTTCATGCTGAAAACGGCAGCAGCAAAAAGCCGTTTTATGCGCTGATTGAATTTCCGTATCCATCGGGACAGGGACTGCACGTCGGTCATCCGCGCAGCTATACCGCGCTTGATATTGTGGCAAGAAAAAGAAGAATGCAGGGATATAACGTTTTGTACCCTATCGGCTGGGATGCCTTTGGTCTGCCGACCGAAAACTATGCGATAAAGAACAAGATACATCCGAAAATCGTTACCGAAAAGAATATAGCAAACTTCACGCGTCAGCTGAAAATGCTCGGATTTTCGTTCGACTGGTCGAGAGAGGTAAACACTACCGATCCCGATTATTACAAGTGGACCCAGTGGATTTTTTTGCAGATGTTTAAAAAGGGTCTTGCATATAAGCAGGAAATGCCGATAAACTGGTGTACCGGTTGTAAGGTTGGACTTTCTAACGAAGAGGTTGTAAACGGTGTTTGCGAACGCTGCGGCAGCGAGGTTGTTCAAAGAAGAAAGAGCCAGTGGATGCTGAGGATTACGAAATATGCACAGCGCCTTATCGATGATCTTGATGATGTTGACTATATCGAAAGAGTAAAGACTCAGCAGAAAAACTGGATAGGCAGAAGCGAGGGTGCAGAGGTTACCTTTAAGCTGACATCGGGCGATGAAGTGGTTGTTTACACGACCAGATGTGATACACTCTTCGGCGCTACTTACGTCGTATTGTCACCGGAACACGAACTTGTTAAAAAGCTTATGCCGCTGCTTGAAAACAAGGATGAGGTTCAAAAATATATCAGCGAAGCCGGAAAAAAGTCTGAGTTTGAAAGAACTGAACTTGTAAAAGATAAAACTGGTGCGCGTCTTGTCGGCGTCAACGCAATCAATCCGGTCACAGGAAAGGAAATTCCGGTATTCATTTCGGACTATGTTTTGGTTACCTACGGAACAGGAGCAATTATGGCGGTTCCGGCACATGATGAGCGTGACTGGGAATTTGCAAAGAAGTTCAATTTGCCGATAATCGAGGTTGTCGGCGGTGGAAAGGACGTTCAGCAGGAGGCATATACTGATGTGTATAAGGGTACTCTTGTAAATTCGGGATTTTTAAACGGCATGAGCGTTAAGGAAGCAATTCCGGCCATGATAGATTATCTTGAAGAAAAGGGCATAGGTAAGCGCAAGGTTAACTACAAGCTGCGCGACTGGGTATTTTCAAGACAAAGATACTGGGGCGAACCTATTCCGCTCGTATATTGCGAAAAGTGCGGCTGGGTTCCGTTGGACGAAAAAGACCTGCCGTTAAGACTGCCGGAAATCGACACATTTGAACCGGGCGAAAACGGCGAATCTCCGCTGGCAAAGGCAACCGACTGGATAAACACTACCTGTCCGCACTGTGGCGGCCCTGCAAAGCGAGAAACCGACACGATGCCGCAGTGGGCAGGCTCAAGCTGGTATTTCTTGCGATATATGGATCCGCACAACAGCGAGGAGCTTGCGTCAAAAGAGGCACTTGAATACTGGTCGCCAGTTGACTGGTACAACGGAGGTATGGAGCATACAACGCTTCATCTTTTGTATTCGAGATTCTGGCACAAGTTCCTCTATGATATAGGAGTTGTTCCCACAAAAGAGCCCTATCAAAAACGCACTTCGCACGGGATGATTCTTGGCGAAAACGGCGAAAAGATGTCAAAATCGAGAGGAAACGTCGTAAATCCCGACGAGGTTGTAGACCAGTACGGCGCTGACGCAGTCCGCACTTTTGAAATGTTCATCGGCGCATTTGACCAGTCAACTCCATGGTCGGAAAAAGGCTTAAAAGGCTGCTACAAGTTCATTGAAAGAGTCTGGAATCTTCAGGATATGATGACCGATGAAGAGGGATATTCTGAAAAACTTGAAAAAAATATGCACAAGACGATAAAAAAGGTCAGTGAAGACTACGAAAAGATGAAGTTTAACACTGCAATTGCCGCAATGATGAGCCTTGTAAATGATTTTTATAAGGCGGAAAAGGTAACAAAGGGCGAGTACAGAACGCTGATTACGCTTTTGAATCCTGTTGCGCCGCATATGACTGAAGAACTTTGGGAAAAGTACGGCAATGGCGAAATACTTGCCGAAACAGCTTGGCCGGAATATGACGAAGCAAAAACCATCGATGATGAAGTGGAAATCGTTATTCAGCTGAACGGAAAAATTAGGGATAAGCTAACCGTAGCGAATGGTCTTGACAAGGCACAGCTTGAGGAAGCTGCAATGGGCTCAGATGTCGTGAAAGCATTGACAGTAGGAAAAACTGTAGTAAAGGTTATCTGCGTTCCGGGTAGACTTGTAAATATTGTTATTAAATAAGTAAGCTTGTTGAGCGGGTTGGTTGTATTTTATACAAACTATCCGCTTAACCTCATTTTGCGGTCGACATAGGCGGCATAATATATTTTATTTAGTTTGAAAAGAGGTAATTTTATATGGCAAAAGGTAATATTTCGGTTAATTCCGAGAATATTTTTCCGGTAATAAAAAAATGGCTTTATTCCGACAAGGACATATTTTTGAGAGAAATTGTATCAAACGCCTGCGACGCGATTACAAAGCTGAAAAAGCTTGCCGGAATTGGTGAAGCGGAAATCGGTGACGAAAAATTCAGAATCGACATCACAGTTGACAAGGACAACAAAAAGCTTATCATAAAGGATAACGGTATCGGTATGACCAAGGACGAGGTAGAAAAATACATAACCGATATAGCATTTTCGGGTGCGACTGATTTCTTGTCGAAGTACAAGGATGAGGTCGACAAAAACACACAGATAATCGGCCATTTCGGACTGGGATTTTATTCGGCGTTTATGCCGAGCGACAGAGTCGAGATACGAACCTTGTCATATAAGGATGGCGAAAAAGCAGTGCATTGGTCATGCGACGGCGGCATGGAGTACGATATTGAGGAATGTTACAAAGCCGACCGTGGTACCGAGATTATTCTGACCATTGCCGAGGATTCAAAGGAATTTTTGGAGGAATATACTGTAAGAAGTGTGCTTAATAAGTACTGCTCCTTCCTGCCTGTTGAAATTTATCTTCAAATTGCTGGCAAGGAAGAGGAAAAGGACAAAGACGGAAATGCCGCTTTGCCGAAGCCGATTAACGACATCAATCCGCTTTGGATGAAAGCTCCGAAGGACTGTACCGATGATGAATACAAGAAATTTTATACAAAGGTTTTTGAGGACTTTAATGAGCCGCTTTTCTGGATCCATCTTAACGTTGATTTTCCGTTCAATCTGAAAGGAATTTTGTATTTTCCGAAAATCAACCACGAATTTGCCGCAAACGAGGGCAGAATTAAACTGTTTAACAATCAGGTATTTGTTGCCGATAACGTAAAGGAGGTTATTCCGGAATTTTTGATGCTGCTGAAAGGTGTTATCGACTGCCCGGATTTGCCGCTTAATGTTTCGCGAAGCTTTTTGCAGAACGACGGATATGTTAAAAAGATTTCTGCACACATAACTAAAAAGGTTGCGGACAAGCTTAAGGAACTGTTTAACAAACAGCGCGAGGATTACAACAGGTATTGGGACGACATCAATGTGTTTATTAAATACGGCTGCATGCGTGACGATAAATTTTATGAAAAGGTTAAAGATTTCATAATCTACAAGGATTTGGATGGTAAATATATTACACTCAGCGACTATTTGGACGGCAAGGAAAACAAGGACGTCTATTACGTATCCGACGAAAACCGCCAGTCGCAGTACATCAATATGTTCCGCGAACAGGGGCTTGACGCGGTGCTTTTGCCTACAATGATGGACACGCACTTTATATCCTTTATTGAAGCAAAGGAGGAAGGAGTCAAGTTCAAAAGAATTGATTCGTCAGTTTCGGAAAATCTTGAGGACGGAGCAAAAGTTGACGATGAGTTCAGAAAAAATCTTGTAGAAACCTTTAAAAATGAGCTCGGGAATGATACGATAAAGATTGAGGTTCAGCCGCTTAAAAAGACGGAAACTCCGGCGGTTATTCTGCTCTCGGAGGAGTCGCGGCGTATGCAGGAAATGTACCGTTCGTACGGACAGCAGTTTGCCGGAATGTCGGATATGTTCAAGGATGAGTTTACACTGGTGCTTAACTCAAACAATCCGCTTATTAAAAAGGTTGACGGACTGGACGAGGAGGATAAAAAGATGGTCTGCGAGCATATTTATGACCTGGCAATGCTGTGTCACAGACCACTTTCGCCCGAACAAATGACGAAATTTATAGAGAGAAGTAATAAAATTATCGAAAAAGCCATTTGAGCAGACGGAGGGTGATTTATGCAGGTTACAGCTTATGATTTGCTGTGTTATTTTTTAATATATGCGTTTTTGGGTTGGTGTATGGAGGTTGCCTATGCAACCGTGGTAAAGGGGATTTTTGTAAACCGCGGCTTTTTGAACGGCCCGGTCTGCCCTATTTACGGTGTGGGTGGACTGATTGTTATTTTGTCGCTGTCGCCGCTCAAAGATAACATATTTCTGCTGTTTGTTGGGTCGGTGGTGCTTACCAGTGTGCTCGAATATGTCACAGGATATGTTCTTGAAAAAGTTTTTCATGAAAAATGGTGGGACTATTCCGACAGCCCATATAATTTAAAGGGCTATATCTGCTTGCGGTTCTCACTGTTGTGGGGATTTGCGTGCGTGTTCGTGATTGATTTGATTCATCCGATGATTGCTGGACTTGTGCACGCAATACCGCAAATTGTTGGTGTGATAGTGCTTTCGGTGTCCTATCCCGCTCTTGTGGTGGACATAGGTTTGACCGTTGCCGCAATTATGAAACTGAAAAAGCATATAGGCAGAATTGAGGAGCTGGAGAAAGGTTTGCGTGCGCTTTCTGACGGAATCGGCGGAAGAATTTCAGACGGTGTATTGGTTGCAATTAAAAAATCACCTAATTTTGAGGCGAGCCTTGACGAGCTGCAAAGCAGATATAAGCGGCTTTTGGAGCAGCGCGAAGGACGTTTGCTTAAGGCTTTTCCGAATCTTGCAAAAATCAAGCGCAACGAACCGCTTGAAAGAATAAAGAATCTGATGACGGTAATGCGCGAAAAATATGAGGAATTGAGAGAAAAATCTGCTGAGTTTAAGGACAAGACCCTGCATGATCATAAAAAGCAAGCGGCTGACGCGGAAAGCGCCGAAAACACAGCAGATGAGCGCGAATCGCTCGAAAAAGACAGAAACTCAGATGGCGGAGCAACTGCGGTAATAACTGCTGAAGCGCTCAGAGAAGAGGTGGATTTTAAGCAGAAGGTGCCGGAAAGTTCTGCCCCGACAGAAGGAACAAGTATGTCAGAATCAATCAAAGCGGCTCAAATATAAAATAAAATACCGAGCCATTATCCCTTACATTAGATATGCAGTAATTACAGCGATGGGTGATATGTGTAGAGCATGAATCTTGTGCAAAGCGTGGTCAAAATTTAGTTAGCGGCACATTACCGAAGATATATCAGCTGAAACTGTTGCAAATCATGTGAATATGTCGCAGTTTTATTTTCAAAAGGGTTTCAGTATGCTTTGTGAGTATTAAGTTATGGGATATGTGTGCAAGTGAAATTTAGTTCTTGCCGGTGAGCGAGCATGCCGCGTCAAACGCAAAGGTCAAATGCATTGATATGAGGTACGGGTGCGATTTCCCCCGGCAACTTTGCAGCACGTGAATACAAAAATATTCTCGGGATGGCTTTCGCTTCTGCGCCAATATAAATTTGTAGCAGGCTATTGCATGGAAATACATGATGACGCAAAAATATAAAGTATAAAAATGTAATTTTTCAGAATAATTGACATTTTTTAGTAAGACAGCTTTTTACGTCAGACGGTGTGCGGCCGCTTTTTGAGTGAGAAAAAATCAAGGATGAACATCAGTATTGTCTTTTATGTTTAATCCACTGTAAGCGTTAACTGAAAAAACACCTATTGAAATGAACATAACCAGTAAAAACGGACAATAGAAAAATACCCTCCTATGGTAGAATAATATACACTGCCATAGGAGGATTTTTTTGCCAATAAAATAAACTTGCTCGCAGGGAAACAAAAATTAAATCATTAAAAATGGAAAAAGAACTGATGCGGGATTTTTCTTGCTCACATAAAGGAGGAGAGAGAAAGTATAAAATATATGGTTATCTATCGTCATACAAAACCGGAAATTAGCAAAACATCAATTTTGTAGTAATTACAATTAGAGAAGCACAGAAAAGGAAAAAGTCACTGCGGAGCTAAAACTCCACAGTGACCAAGGCCTTCAATATACCTCACACGAATATTTTAAGATAAATAAAGCATATAACATTACACCATCAATGTCAAAAAAAGGTACTTTATATGACAATGCTTTAGATGGGAACTTTTTTCTGTACTAAAGACAGACTGTGTGTATTTCACCAATCTTGAGACTTATGAAGATGCACGTATACTAATAGACAAATATATCCATTTTTACAACAACAAAATAATTCAACTAACAACAAAACTGACTTCGCCCTAAAACGAAGTCAGTATGCTACTTAAAATTTAATATCGCCTGTCATAGGGGTCTTTTGTACTGTCTGAACAAACTGAGGCAATTCACAGAGCTAACACGCTGATTTTTGTTAATTATTTTGCAAGCTCAACAAGCTTCTGATATTTAGCTTTTGCGTCTGCTTCTGCCTTGTGGAACAATTCTTTTGCTCTTTCCGGATTAGAACGAGCAAGAGCGTTGTAACGAACCTCGCCCATGATGAAGCTCTCATAATCAGCTTTCGGCTCTTTTGAGTCAAGCTGGAATGGATTTTTGCCCTCAAGGGTACGCCTTGGGTCATATCTGAACAGGTGCCAGTATCCTGCTTCAACGGCCTTTTTCTCTTCTGTCTGAGCGATACTCATGCCGCCCTTTATGCCGTGATTGATACACGGAGCATAGCCAATTATGATTGACGGTCCGTTATAGCTTTCTGCCTCCAAAAGTGCCTTTAGGCACTGGTTATAGTCAGCACCTTGAGCAATCTGCGCCACATAGATGTAGCCGTAGCTCATTGCAATAGCTGCAAGGTCCTTCTTTTTAACAGCCTTTCCCGCTGCCACAAACTGTGCGATTGCGCCGGTAGGAGTAGCCTTTGAGGACTGACCGCCTGTATTTGAGTAAACTTCGGTATCAAATACCATAATATTTACATCCTCGCCTGAAGCCAGAACATGGTCAACACCGCCGAAACCGATATCATATGCCCAGCCGTCGCCTCCGAAAATCCAGACAGACTTTTTGTTGAGGTAATCCTTGTCGGCAAGAACATCCTTTGCTTCCTGAGAATTCAGGTTTGCAATAGCTTTCAAAAGTTCTTCAGCTGCAACCTTGTTTGCTGTACCGCAGTCCTTTGTTTCAAGGAACTTATCGATAGCTGGTTTAACTGCAGGCTCATCGTTTGCAATTTTTTGAAGTTTTGCTATGTTCTTGTTTCTGATTGCCTTTTGACCCAGGAACATACCGTAGCCGTACTCGGCATTGTCTTCAAACAGCGAGTTTGCCCATGCAGGACCCTTGCCCTCCGCATTTGACGTATATGGGGTTGAGGGTGAAGAACCGCCCCAGATTGATGAACATCCTGTTGCGTTTGCGATATACATTCTGTCACCGAACAGCTGTGTTATGAGCTTTGCATACGGTGTTTCGCCACAGCCTGCACACGCGCCTGAAAATTCGAGATACGGCATTCTGAACTGTGAACCCTTAACCGTGGTTATCGGGAATTTTTCAAGTACTGACGGCTTGGAAGCAAGTTTTATACCGTAGTCGAAGCCTTTCTGCTTATCAAGATTCAGATCAAGCGCTGACATTGACAGAGCTTTTGCCCCCTTAACTTCAGGACAAACGTTCACACAGGAGCCGCAGCCCGTACAGTCAAGCACAGAAATAGCCATTCCATAGTAAAGACCATCCATCTGCTTCATTTTGACATATTTGATTCCCTCCGGTGCATCCTTAAGCTCGTCCTCGGTCAGAACAACCGGGCGGATACAGCCGTGAGGACATACATACGAACAAAGTCCGCACTGAAGACATACATCGCCGTTCCATGTGGGCACGTCGATTGCAATGCCTCTCTTTTCAAATGCGGATGAACCGAGCGGAACTTCGCCGTTTGCATAAGGAACAAAGGTTGAAACCGGAAGTTTCATGCCGCGGAAACCGTTAATAGGAACCAGTACGTTGTTGACATAATCAACAAGCCTGCCCTCGCCATCGTGCTTAACCGAAAGAGATTCGTCCTTTGCGTCTTTCCAGGAAGCCGGAACGTCAACCTTTACGATAGCTTTTGCACCGGCGTCGATAGCGTCGTGGTTCATCTTAACGATAGCGTCACCCTTCTTTGAATAAGAAGCGGTAGCAGCATCTTTCATATATTTAATAGCGTCATCGGCGGGAATAATGTCGGCAAGTTTAAAGAATGCTGACTGCAAAACAGTGTTGATTCTGTTTCCAAGGCCGATTTCTTTACCGATTTTTACGCCGTCAATTGTGTAGAACTGAATGTTGTTTTCAGCAATATATCTCTTTACCTGACCGGGCAAATGTGTTTCAAGCTCATCGGCATTCCATGAGCAGTTTAAAAGGAATACGCCGCCCGGCTTTACGTCTTGAACCATGTCATATTGTCTGATGTATGATGCCTTGTGGCAGGCAACAAAGTCAGCCTTGTTAATAAGGTAGGTTGATGTAATCTTTGCATGACCGAATCTCAGGTGAGAAACCGTGAGTCCACCCGACTTTTTGGAGTCGTAGTCGAAGTATGCCTGAACGTTCATGTCAGTATGGTCGCCGATAATCTTAACCGAGTTCTTATTTGCGCCGACGGTACCGTCTGCACCAAGACCCCAGAACTTACAGCTTTTTATTCCTTTTGGAGTTGTATCGGGATTTTCGGTTATGTCAAGAGAAAGATGAGTTACATCGTCGGTTATGCCGATTGTAAAGTGTTTCTTTTCAGAATTTCGGAATGCCGCGATAATCTGCGCGGGTGTTGTATCCTTTGATCCCAAGCCGTAGCGTCCGCCAAATACTGGGATATTTGCAAACTTTGAATCCTCCAAAGCCGCAACAACGTCCAAAAACAGAGGTTCTCCGACAGCGCCGGATTCTTTGGTTCTGTCAAGAACAACAATCTTTTTTGTGGTTGCCGGAATGGCGTCGACAAAGTGCTTTACCGAGAACGGTCTGTAAAGACGAACCTTGATCATTCCGACCTTTTCACCGTTTGCATTCATGTAGTCAACGGTTTCGGAAATGGTGTCGTTTACTGAACCCATAGCGACTATAACTGTTTCGGCGTCGGCTGCACCGTAGTAGTTGAACAGCTTGTAGTCTGTGCCGATTTTTGCGTTTACTTTGTCCATGTATTGCTGTGTAAGCTCGGGGATAGCCGCATAGTAGGTGTTTGCCGCTTCCTTTGCCTGGAAGAATATATCCGGATTCTGAGCGGTACCGCGCTGTGCCGGATGCTCCGGGTTTAAAGCGTGATTTCTGAAATCATTTATAGCGTTCCAGTCAACCATTTCGGCAAGATCGGCATAGTCCCAGCAGGCAACCTTTTGATACTCGTGACTGGTTCTGAAGCCGTCAAAAAAGTGAATGAAAGGAACCCTGCCTTTTATCGTGGTCAGGTGAGCAACTGCACCCAAATCCATAGCTTCCTGCGGATTGGTTGAGGCCAGTATTGCAAAACCGGTCTGGCGGCAAGCCATAACGTCCTGATGGTCGCCGAAAATCGAAAGTGCGTGAGAAGCCAGTGCACGTGCTGAAACATTGAATACGCAGGGCAAAAGCTCACCGGCGATCTTATACATATTCGGAATCATAAGCAAAAGACCCTGTGATGCCGTGTAAGTTGTTGTCAGTGCGCCGGCTGCGAGTGCACCATGAACTGTACCTGCAGCACCTGCTTCCGACTGCATTTCGGTAACCTGAACGGTCTGTCCGAAAATGTTTTTCATACCTGCGGTTGCCCATTTGTCGGTAACCTCAGCCATGGTAGATGATGGTGTGATGGGGTAGATGGCTGCAACATCTGTGAAAGCATATGATGCAAATGCAGCAGCGTTGTTACCATCCATGGTTTTCATTTTTCTTCCCATGAATTTGTCCTCCTTTATAAATTTGGATAATTTGCATAAATCCTGATTTAATTATAAAATTCATACACTTTTATAATAACACGTTTATAATTTAAAATCAATAACAATATTTGATATTTATGAAACAAATCAGAAAATTCTGCACAAAGCTACAAAATTATCCCCTGAAGTTGTTCAGAATTTAAAGTATAAGTCTGTGAAAAAATGAAGATAATAACTGCAAGACTAAAAATCAGCGTTTACGGCAATGAAAGGAATGGTTAAATTTATGAATGGAAATAAAAGCGGAAACGGAGCATTCGGAGTTCTGCAAAGAATAGGGCGAAGCTTTATGTTCCCGATTGCCTTGCTACCGGTTGCGGGGCTGCTGCTTGGCATAGGCTCGTCCTTTTCAAATCAAACAACGATTGCAAAATACGGATTGGAGTGGCTGCTGGGCGATGGAACGTTTTTGTTCGGACTTATGACGATTTTTTCAAAGGTCGGCGGAGTTGTGTTTGACAACCTGCCGCTGATTTTTGCAATGGGTGTTGCTCTCGGCATGGCAAAAAAGGAAAAGGAAATAGCAACGTTGTCGGCGGCTATTGCTTTTTTGGTCATGATAACCACAATTTCGGCGCTTTTGAATATAACAGGCAGTATAGATACGCTGGCGGAGGGCGCAGTAGGCAGTGTACTCGGAATAGACACCCTGCAAATGGGGGTTTTCGGGGGCATTATAGTCGGACTGGGTGTTGCCGCACTGCACAATAGGTTTTATAAAATAGAACTTCCCCAGATGCTCTCGTTTTTTGGCGGAACTAGGTTCATTCCTATTATTTCGACACTGGTGTTTACATTGGTGGGAATTGTCATGTACTATCTATGGCCGATTATACAGAGCGGCATATATTCTCTTGGAAATATTGTAACAAGCACAGGATATTTCGGAACTCTTATATACGGCTATATTGAAAGAGCGCTGATTCCGTTCGGATTGCACCATGTGTTCTATCTGCCGTTTTGGCAGACAGGCCTTGGCGGAACACAGATAATTGACGGCGTTTCGGTTTCGGGTGCGCAGAACATATTTTTTGCGGAGCTGGCAGCACCGGACACACAGCGATTTACCGTCGAGGCTGCAAGGTTTATGAGCGGCAAATTTCCTTTCATGATGTTCGGTCTGCCGGGCGCGGCGCTGGCAATATATCATTGTGCAAAGCCTGAAAAAAAGAAAGCCGTCGGTTCGCTGTTGTTTTCGGCGGCACTGACAAGCTTTTTGACCGGAATAACGGAGCCGCTTGAATTTACCTTTCTGTTTGTTGCGCCGTTGCTGTATTATGGAATCCATTGTGTACTTGCCGGGATTTCGTTTATGCTTATGCATATCCTCGGAGTTGCGATAGGCATGACCTTTTCTGGCGGACTCATTGACTTCACGCTGTTCGGAATTATGCAGGGCGAGGCGAAAACTCACTGGCTCTATGCCATACCGATCGGAATTGCCTACTTTTTTATATACTATTTCCTGTTTAAGATAGTTATACAAAAACTTAATTTGAAAACTCCGGGCAGAGAAGCAGAGGGGGAGGGTCCCAAGCTGTATACCAAAAAGGACTTTAAGGAAAAGTCGGAAAAGGGCATCTATGACCAGGCATATATGATTCTTGAAGGACTCGGAGGAAAAGAGAATATTTCCGACATCGACTGCTGTGCGACGAGGCTAAGAGTTACGGTTAAGGATGCCGAAAAGGTTACCGACGCGACCTTAAAGCGCAGCGGCGCTTCGGGAGTTATAAAAAAAGGCAACGGAATACAGGTGATTTACGGACCGAAGGTTACGGTAATTAAGTCGCAGATAGAAGATATACTGTAAACAGGTTTGCTTATCAAAAAAGGAGCGAAAAAGGTGCTCACGAATAGGGATGCGGCTTTATCACCATCCCAACCGACAGAACACCTTTTACGCTCTGTACATATCCTCACAAAAGAAAACCGTACATAAAATTTAAAGGGGGATATGATAGAATGATAAATAAGGTGGAAATATGCGGGATAAATACCTCAAAGCTGCCTACCCTTACCAAAAAGGAGAAGGACGAGCTTTTTATAAAAATAAAGCAGGGGGACAGCCGCGCGCGAGAAACGTTTATACAGGGAAATCTGCGGCTTGTGCTGAGCGTTCTGCAAAGGTTCTCGAACCGTGGTGAAAACGCAGACGATTTATTTCAGGTAGGATGCGTTGGACTGATAAAAGCGATTGACAACTTTGACCTTGAGCAAAATGTGCAATTTTCGACCTATGCCGTGCCAATGATAATCGGCGAAATTCGTCGTTATCTTCGGGATAACAACTCAATCCGCGTAAGCCGTTCGCTTAAGGATATAGCGTATAAGGCGCTTTATGCCAAGGAGAGCCTTATAAACCAGAATTCAAAGGAACCAACTATCCAGGAGATTGCGGACAAGCTTGATATACCCAAGGAGGATGTGGTTATGGCACTTGATGCGATAACCGAACCGGTAAGCCTTTTTGAACCGGTCTACCATGACGGCGGTGAGGCTATTTATGTTATGGATCAGGTAAAGGATGCAAAAAACAACGATGAAAACTGGCTTCAGAGTATAGCTGTTTCGGAGGCTATGAAACATCTTAGCGAAAGAGAAAAGCACATTTTGAGTCTGCGTTTTTATCAGGGTAAGACGCAGATGGAGGTTGCCGATGAAATAGGTATTTCTCAGGCACAGGTATCAAGACTTGAAAAGGGCGCTTTGAAGCATATGCGAAAATATATGTAAATTTGGGACTGCAAAGAATGCATAGGAGCATTTTTTGCAGTCCTTTTTTATAGGGTTGTTCTATTTTTATGTAAACGTAAATAGTATAGAGGGAAAGAGGTGGACAAAATGTTGACTTTGGCAAAAGAAGAGTGTACAAATCTCTGTGATTTGTACCGCTGCATACCCGAAAGGCTGCGGCAATATCTTTATAATATCAGTTCGGAAAACCTCGCTGAGGTGCGCATAAGAAACGGTGCAGCGCTGTCGCTGGTGTATACCGACGGGATATTTTATCTTACGCCGCGCGGCAAAGTGACCGAAACCTGCTGCAACGCACTGCTGTGCACGACAGCGGACATACGGCGTGGAATAGAGCTTATAACCGACTCGTCGGTGTATGCGTTTGAGGAGGAGATAAAAAACGGCTATGTAACGATACCCGGCGGACACCGCGTGGGCATATGCGGCGGCGCCGTGACCGAGAACGGAAAAATCTGCTGTATCCGCAGCGTGCAGTCGCTTAATTACCGCTTTGCACGCGAGGTTATAGGCTCGGCAGACTGCGTGATGGATAAAATTCTCGACGGCGGCAGAGTTAAAAATACCATAATCGTTTCGCCGCCGATGTGCGGAAAAACGACCATGCTGCGCGATATTGCACGTCAGCTTTCACTGATGGGTAAAAAGGTGTCGGTAGTGGATGAGAGGGACGAAATTGCAGCACTTTCCGGTGGTGTTCCATCGTTTGATTTGGGTGCGAACTGCGATGTTCTGTCCGGAGTGGGCAAGGCGGAGGGAATGCTTATGATGCTGCGCTCCATGTCCCCGGAAGTGATAATTACCGATGAAATGGGCGGCAGCGAAGATTTTGCGGCGGTGCGCGAAATCAAAAAGCGCGGCGTTGCGGTGATAACCACTCTTCACGGAACGCAAACCGACGCAGGCGAATTTGAAACGGTGATACGTTTGGACGGTATTGGAAAATGCTTAAACTGATTGGTGCCGCAATGATAATAGCTACAGGAGCATTTTGGGGATATTCGCGCTCGGCGATGCTGAAGTGCCGTGCAGACAGCCTGTCAGCAATAATATCCGCACTGAATTTACTCGAAAGTGAAGTCAGTTATGCTAAAAGCAGCATAAAGAGCGCACTGCTTTCATCAGGCAGGGCGTGCGGTGCAGAGATTTTTACATATGCGGCAGAAAAGGTTGATGAAATGGGAGTAGGTGAGGCATTTTCGGCGGCGGTGGATAACAAGGGCACGTGTCTTTCGGAAAAAGATAGGACGCAGCTGAAACTGCTTTGCCAAAATATGGGTATAAGTGGCGCATCGGCGCAGTTGAAAAGCATAGCGTATGTAAAGGAACTTATGTGTGCGGCACGGCTAAATGCGGAAATGGAATATGAAAAATCGGGAAGGCTGTATCGGAGCATTGGGGTTTTGGCTGCGTGCGCTGCAGTGATTTTGCTGTTGTAAGGAGGCAGGACAAGTCTATGAATGTAGAACTGATTTTCCAGATTGCAGGAGTGGGAATAGTAGTAGCGGTGCTTAATCAGCTGCTTATACGGTCGGGCAGGGAGGAGCAGGCGCTGCTCACCACTATTGCCGGTCTTATAGTAGTTTTTTATGTACTGACGCGAGAGATAGGAAATCTGTTTGAGGCAATCAAGCAGATATTCAATTTGTAATTATGGAAATTATACAACTTGTGGGAATAGGTATAGTCGGAACAATTCTGGCGGTTACGGTGCGCAGCTATCGCCCGGAAATAGGAATCGGAATTGCAATTGCAGCAGGGCTTCTGATACTTTCGGCAGCTGTAGAACCGTTGGACACGGCTGTTGCTGAAATGCGTGAGATTTGCACAGATTCCGGAATAGACATGGGGTATTTTGCGATTATATTAAAGATAATCGGCATTGCGTATTTGATGCAGTTTGCAGCGGAGACAGCAAAAGACGCCGGAGAGGGAGCCATTGCAAAAAAGCTTGAATTCGGCGGTAAGGCAATGATTATTGCAATGATGATGCCGGTGGTAAAAAATCTTCTTGAGCTTATCAACTCCGCACTGGCGGGCTTTTAGGGGGGTGATTTTCTGAAAAAAATCCTGATAGTGATTTTCGTTCTGATTTTTGCCGCCGCCCCCGTGTTTGCAGAAGAATATACCATAGACGGCGCGGACGTATATAACGAAAAAACGCGCGAAATTATTGATGGACGGTTGTCGCTGAACCCAGTGGATATTATAAATAAAACCTTGAAAAGCGTGTACTATGAGGTTGCACAGTCAAAATCTATGCTAAAGTCAATGCTTATGTTGGCTGTTTTGTCCGGAATGCTGAGAGTGCTGTCGGATTCGTTCGGAAAAAGTGGAACAAACAATGTGGCATTTTTTGCCTGTTTCGGCATTATGACACTGTCGGCGCTCAATATTTTTATGCTTGTTGTAGGCTACGGTGTCGAAGTGGTGCATACAATATGCGATTTCATTACCAAGTTTGAACCGATTTTTGTTGGTTTGCTAGCCTCTGCCGGTGCGGTGACACAGGCGGCGGCCTTTCAACCGGTTATGTCGGTATGCGTGTATGTGATAACGCTTGTCGTGGATAGAATAATTCTGCCTCTCAGCTATTTTTCAGCTGTTTTGGGAATTGTGAACAATATCGGGGCTCGCGTGGAAATAGGCACGCTTAATCGGCTGTTGCAGTCCTTTGCAAAATGGGTTCTGACCGGAGTGCTAACGCTTTTTACAAGTGTTATGGCGCTTTACGGCTTCGGCAGCGGCGCATTTAATACCGTTGCGACAAAAACGGCAAAATTCGCAGTGGGAAGCCTTGTACCGGTTGTGGGCGGAATCCTTTCCGAAACGATTGAAACGGTACTGTCCGGAACTAATTTGCTGAAAAACGCTGTCGGCACTGCCGGGATGATTGCCGTCATTTCGCTTGCAGCGGTACCAATTATAAAAATATGGATAATGATGATGATTTTGAAGATTACGGCGGCGGTAATAGAGCCGTTTTCGGATGAGCGCATAACCGGAGTGCTTTTGGATATTGCCGGAGCGGTTACAACTGTGTTTTCGATGGTAATTGCCGTGTCGGTGCTGTTTGTCGTGTCTATAGGAATAATCATTGCGTCTACGGGGGTGAAGCTATGAAGGAATACATAATTACGGTTGCCGCAGCGGCGCTTGTTGCGGCACTTACCGACATTCTTTCGCCGGAAGAATGGGGAAAGTATATAAAAATCGTAGTTGGCTTTTTGATTTTGTCGATAGTGCTGACTCCGGTTGCCAAGCTTAAAAATGCAGAGCTGGCGCTGCCCTACTACGACAGTGAAATAACCGACGAACCGATTAGGGATAAGGTGACGGCGCAGTTTGAGCAAAATATTGCGGATGATATAGAAGAGCGCGTAAAAAAAGAGTTTGGCATAGAATGTGCCGCGGCAGTGAAGCTTGATTTGGACGAAAATCGCAACATTACCGGTGTAAAATCAATATTGATTTCCGTACACAAAAATCCGCCGAAAATGGTCGAAAGAATCCGTGAAATTTACGGCTGCAGCAAGGTGGGTGTAAAAATTGAGTGATTTTTTTAAAAAATATGCGAATAATAAGGGCATGTATATAATAATAATAATTGGAATTGCTTTTATGCTAATATCCGGAAGCGGACAGCGGTACAAAAGCGATAGTGATGCACGCATATATGACGCATATTCCGATGAAGAACGGCTTACGAATATTCTTTCAAAGGTAAATGGCGTCGGCAGCGTGTCGGTTATGATAACCTACTACGGTACAACAAGCTATGACGTGGCATATGAAGGCAGACAGAACCGTTCGGAATCGGGGTCACAGAAAAACGAAATTACCGAAAAATCTGCGGTTACAAAGGGCGGTGAACCAATGATTACTGGGCAAAAGTATCCAAAGGTAAAGGGTGTTGTTGTTATCGCCGAAGGTGCTTCGGACGCATTGGTGAGAAAGGCTGTTACAGATGCTGCCGCAGCTGCACTCGAGGTCGCGTCATACAGGATATGTGTCTTAGAGGGAAATGAAAGGAATTGAGTGTATGATGGTATTGAAGAAGAAGGAAATAGTTGCGGCGGCACTGGTCGTTCTGATAGGCGTGGCAGGATACTTGAACTGGTCGTATCAGGATACAATCCGCGTGACTGACGGAAAAAGCTATGTCGAAACAGGCAAAAAGCTTGGCGAAGCGGAGTATGTTTCCTCACAGAAAAAAGACGTTGAGGATACCTCTGCCGAAAACGGTAAAAAGGATTCAGCGGACAAAACCGAAAAAACCGCACAGACTTCGGCGGCGGACGGCGAATATTTCACTGAGGCGAAGCTGGCAAAAGACAATTCGCGCTCAAAGGCGCTTGAAATTCTGAATCAGACTGCGACAAACGAAAGTTTTGACGGAGATGTGCGCAAGCAGGCGCAGGATAAGATAATTTCTATGGCGGAAAATACAGAAAAGGAAACGATTATTGAAAATGTCGCGAAAGCAAAAGGATATAAGGACATTTCGGTGTATATTGACGGTGAAAGTGTGGAAATAATAGTGAAAAAGACTAATCTTTCGAGCGACGATGTAAAGACTATTAAGGAAATCGTAACTTCCGAGCTTGAAACTTCAGCTAAAAATATCAAAATTATTGAAGCAAAGTAGTTGAAAACGGTATCGGTATTTGATATAATTAGCTAAAGATGAGAAAGGTGTATCGGACGGGATTTTGTATGCCGCCGTTACGGAAAGGAGAAACAGAAATGGAAGAGAATAAAGATATAATTGACGAAGTCAACATTGAAGAGGAAAACTATAAGGTTAATATTTCCGACGAGGTTGTTGCAACGATTGCCGGAATTGCGGCTGCTGAAATCGAAGGTGTTGCCGACATGAGCGGCGGCGTGGTGGGCGGTATTGCCGAAAGACTTGGTGCAAAGAAAAGCCCGCAAAAGGGTGTCAAGGTAGACGTTACGCCCGACGGCGCGGTTATCGATTTGTATATAATTGTTGACTTTGGCGTAAGAATACCTGAGCTTGCTTGGGAAATTCAAGAAAATGTAAAAAACAGCGTCGAAACTATGACCGGAATCGAAACGAAAAAAATAAATGTTCACGTAGAAGGCGTAAGATTTGAAAAAGCTGCGAAAAAGGTCCCGAAGAAAAAGGAAGAGGTCCCTTGTGACACGTCTGACGAGCCCGAAACTATGGAGGAGTCCGGCATATCCCGGGAAATTGAACTTGACTCTATTCCCGAGGATGAATAGAACTAAAAATACAACTCTTGCAGCAATAAGCGGCAAAAGTTGTTACGGTTTTAAAATTAAAAAATGTAAAAAATTAACGGAGAGGCACTTCTGAAACGAAAAAACAGCGGCAAATAAGCCGCTGTTTTTTCATTTTATGCTTCGGAATGGAAGCTGTAGTTCGGAGCTTCTTTTGTTATATAGATATCGTGCGGATGACTTTCTTTAAGCCCCGCGCCTGTGATTTTGACGAATTTGCCGTTCTTTTGCAGATCACTTATTGTTTTTGTACCACAGTAACCCATACCGGAGCGCAGACCGCCCAAAAGCTGGAAGATTGTATCCGAAACTGAACCCTTGTATGGTACACGACCTTCAACGCCTTCGGGAACAAGTTTTTTGGAGCCGGTCTGGAAATATCTGTCCTTTGATCCGCATTCCATAGCTGAGATGGAACCCATGCCGCGGTAAACCTTGAACCTTCTTCCCTGATAAATCTCAAATTCTCCGGGACTCTCCTCGCAGCCTGCGAGCAGACTGCCCATCATAACGACATCCGCGCCTGCGGCAATCGCCTTTGTTATGTCACCGGAATATTTAAGTCCGCCGTCGGCAATAATTGGGATATTATACTTTTTCGCCGCCTGTGCTGCGTCATAGATTGCGGTTATCTGCGGACAGCCTATGCCGGCAACTACACGGGTGGTACAGATTGAGCCGGGACCGATACCGACCTTTACGCAGTCTGCGCCGGCCTTAATCAGAGTTTCGCAGCCCTCTGCAGTTGCAATGTTTCCGGCGATAACCTGAACATCGGGATATGCGGCTTTAAGCTGTTTTACCTTTTCTATAATGTTTTTTGAGTGTCCGTGTGCGGAATCAAGAACCAAAACGTCAACGCCTGCCTCTACCAGTGAGTCAACTCGCGTCATCATGTCATCGGTAACGCCGATTGCCGCGCCGCACAAAAGGCGTCCGTTTGAATCCTTTGCGGCGTTAGGGTACTTTACCGCCTTTTCAATATCTTTTATGGTAATAAGACCTTTCAGGTGGTTTTCTTCATCAACAAGCGGAAGTTTTTCAACTTTGTGTCTGCTCAGAATTTTCTGCGCGGCTTCAAGCGTGGTTCCAACCGGAGCTGTTATAAGATGCTCGGTCGTCATAGATTCGGAAATCTTTTTTTCAAAGTCGGTTTCAAATTTCAAGTCGCGGTTTGTAATTATTCCGACAAGATGGTTGTCTTCGTCGCAAATCGGCACGCCCGAAATCCTGTATCTGTGCATAAGCTCGTCCGCATCATGCAGTGTGTGATCCTTTGTTAGACTGAACGGATTTGTAATAACGCCGTTTTCAGAACGCTTAACCTTGTCTACCTCCAATGCCTGCTGTTCTATGGTCATGTTTTTGTGTATTATGCCGATACCGCCTTCTCTTGCCATAGCGATAGCCATTTCTGACTCGGTAACCGTATCCATTGCTGAGCTCATAAGCGGTATGTTCAGCTTTATTTTTGTGGTCAGACGTGTTCCGAGCTCAATCATGTTCGGTGTAACGTCAGATTCCTGCGGTATAAGCAGCACATCGTCGTAGGTCAGACCTTCCTTAGAAAACTTATCTGTCATAACGTTATTACCTCCAATTTTAATTATTTTTTCTATTTTACCACTATACAGATATCTTTTCAATAGGTAAAGTTAATAATTTTAAATCTATATTTGGCGAAAATTGTATTTCTTTTGCTGCTTTTGCCGAAAATTATGGCCTGACGTGCATATGCGTTCACAAAAAGGTCCAAAAAGCATATTATGTAAACATAGGCAATTGCCTAAATTTTATAAAAAGGAGTTTTGTTATGGATACAAATATGAGCTGTGGCTGCGTAGGTTACGGATATGTTCCGCGCCAAAAACTGAACTGCGTTTTTGATGCCCAAACGGCTCTTAAGCAAGGCAGTCTTTTTCCGGAACTGGTTCTTACAATAGATGAATACGGAAAGGTTTGCAAAGGAGGCGGCATGGCGGAATGACACAGAATGAACTGAGAAAGCAGATTCAAAGCTATCGATTTGCCGCTCATGATATGCTGCTGTTTCTTGATACTCACCCCGAGGACCGCAAAGGCTTTTTGATTTTTAAAGACCTGACAAAGAAGGCAAATGAGCTGACGGCGGAATATCAGGCGGAATACGGTCCGCTTACCTCACCGGCTGCTGCCGAGTATGACGAATTTAAGTGGATAGACGGTCCGTGGCCGTGGGAAAAGGGAGGTAATGCATAATGTTCGGTTATATGAAATCCTTACAGTATCCGATAAAAATTAAAAATAAAAATCCGCAGCTTGCGGCACTGATTGCAACTCAGTATGGAGGAGCATATACCAGAAACTAAAAAAGAGCATAAAAAATGTGGCGTTCAGCGGAAAGATAACCGCCGGCAAGTCGGCATTTGCTTTTTTGTCCCGCACATTTTTTGCTCGTTTTTCTTATTTGTTTTCAAGTTGACCTAAGCTTGCCGCTTTAAGGTAAGCGTTTATAAACCCGTCAATATCACCGTCCATAACTGCACCGATGTTGCCCATTTCAAAATTTGTTCGATGGTCCTTTACAAGGTTGTAAGGATGGAAAACATATGAACGAATCTGACTGCCCCAAGCTATTTCTTTCTGAACGCCCTTGATGTCCTCAATTTTTTCTTTTTGCTGCTGCTCGGCGATTTCGACAAGCTTGGACTTTAGCATCTTCATGGCATATTCCTTGTTCTGGTGTTGTGAGCGCTGAGTCTGGCACGACGTAACGATGCCGGTAGGAATGTGTGTGATTCTTACCGCCGAATCGGTTTTGTTGATATGCTGACCGCCTGCGCCGGACGAGCGGTATGTATCAATTTTCAAATCCTCGGGGCGGATATCAATTTCTATATCGTCCTCTATTTCCTGCATAACCTCGATTGAAGCAAAGGAGGTATGGCGTCTGCCAGAAGCGTCAAACGGCGAAATGCGCACAAGTCTGTGCACACCCTTTTCCGATTTTAAATATCCATAGGCATTTAAACCTTTAATAGCAATGGTTGCGCTCTTTATTCCTGCTTCATCGCCGGGGAGCATATCAATGGTTTCAGTGCTGTAGCCGGTTTTCTGGGCGTACATCTGGTACATACGTATCAGCATTTCACACCAATCCTGTGCCTCGGTGCCGCCGGCTCCGGCGTGAAAAGTCATGATTGCGTTGCACTTGTCATAGTGACCCGAAAGCAGCGTTTCAAGCGTCATTTTTTCGATTGATTTTTCAACATTTTCAACAGCATTTTTGATTTCACCAATCATGGATTCGTCGTTTTCGTCGTTCGCAAGATCGATGAGCACTATTGTGTCCTCCCAGCTGCTTTTTAATGACTCATATGCTGCAACCTTGTCTTTTAGCTGCTTGGTTTTTTGCAGAATCTTTTGCGAGTTTTCCATGTCGTCCCAAAAATTCTGCTCTGCAGCCTGCTTTTCGAGATCGGCTATTTCTTTTTTTGTTCCGGCAATATCAAGCGAGATTTCAAGGTCATTTATCTTTTGCTCAAGACCTTGAAGCCCAAGCTTATATTGTTCATATTCGATCATAGTAACATTCCTTTCGTTTAATAAAGGGCTAAAAAGAAATGTCTGAAAAAGCTTCAAACATTTCTTTTTGGTTTCATTGCCGTGATACAGCAAATTTATTTTCCGCAGCAATGCTTATATTTTTTGCCCGAACCGCACGGACATGGGTCGTTTCTGCCAGGTGTTTTCTTCACCTTTGCAGGCCGGTCGCCAAGAGATCCATCACCGGCTGTTTCGATGGGCTTTGCTACTTGAACACGCTTTATCTCAACCTGAGGACGCGGTTTTACCGCAAGTACATATCTTACAGTGTCGCGCTTGATTGCGTCCAACATACCTTCATAAAGCTCGCTTCCGACATTTCTGTATTCAATGACAGGGTCGTGCTGACCATATGCTCTCAATCCGATCTCGCGCTTAACGTGCTCCATTTCATCAAGATGATCCATCCACAGAGTGTCTACAACGCGTAGCATCATTACGCGCTCAACCTCGCGCATAACAGGGCCGAACAGCTCGTTTTGCTCCTTGTAGCGCTTTTCGGCGATTTCGATGAGACGATCTTTAATATCGTCCTTAGTTATTGTGTCAAGCTCTTCCTTTGTTATTTCAAATTCGCCGTTTGCTTGAAGATTGGTGTTTGCAAATTCGGTCAGAGCTTTGATATTCCAATTTTCCGGAATGTCGGTAACTCCGATGTAGTCGTCGATTGCAGAATCAACAACGGTGTGCAGCATATTTTTTATAGTTCCGGAAATGTCCTCGCCGTCCAGAACCATCTGACGCTGCGCATATATGATTTTACGCTGCTCGTTCATAACCTCGTCGTACTGAAGCACATGACGACGCGCGTCAAAATGTCTGCTTTCGAGGTTCTTCTGTGCGTTTTCGATAGATTTGTTTAGGATCCCTGCTTCAATCGGCTCATCCTCCGGCATCTTGAGGGCTTCGACCATCTTTTTAACTCGGTCTGAACCGAAGATGCGCATAAGGTCGTCCTCAAGCGACAAATAGAACTTGGAATGACCGGGATCGCCTTGACGTCCGGCACGTCCGCGCAGCTGATTGTCGATACGGCGTGATTCGTGACGCTCGGTACCGATGATATACAGTCCGCCGAGACTGCGAACCTCTTCCTGCTCGCCTTTGATTTCGTTTTTGAACTTGTCGTTTAGCTCTCTGTATTCCTGCCTTACCTTAATAATGTCTTCATCATCGGTTTCCGCAAAGCCGGTAGCCTCGGTAAGAAGCATATCAATTTTAGCGTCGTTCATATCCTCGTCGTTTTCCTTTTCGGCGATAAGACGCTTTTTAAGCTCGTGCTTCGCCATATATTCGGCGTTTCCGCCGAGGATTATGTCTGTACCGCGGCCTGCCATGTTTGTGGCGATGGTAACTGCACCCTTTTTACCTGCCTGCGCGATAATTTCCGCTTCTTTTGCGTGATATTTGGCATTTAATACCTCATGCTTTATGCCCTCTTTTTTAAGCAGAGCAGAAAGAATCTCGGACTTGTCAACGTTTACTGTGCCGACCAAAACCGGCTGACCCTTTTCGTTACATTCCTTGATTTTGCGGATTACCGCCATATACTTGCCCTTTTCGGTCTTGTATACGCTGTCATGCTCGTCGATTCGTGCAATTGGCTTGTTGGTAGGAACTTCAACGCAGTCAAGATGGTAGGTTTGCTGAAATTCTTCTTCTTCAGTAAGAGCCGTACCGGTCATACCCGAAAGCTTGTTATAAAGTCTGAAATAGTTCTGGAACGTGATGGTTGCAAGAGTTTTTGACTCATTTTCAACCGTAACGCCTTCCTTTGCCTCGATAGCCTGGTGCAGACCGTCGGAATAGCGTCTGCCGGGCATTATACGTCCGGTAAATTCGTCAACTATCATAACCTCGTTGTTCTGAACAACGTACTGCTGGTCACGGTGCATAACACCGTTTGCCTGAAGCGCTTGGTTGATATGATGCTGAATTTTCATATTGTCGGGATCGGCAAGATTTTCTATGCCGAAAAACTGCTCGGCTTTCTGAATGCCGCGCTTTGTAAGCGTTGCTGTTTTTGCCTTTTCGTCTACGATATAATCGCAGTCTGCATCGTCGTCAAGCTCCTTGTCGTCCTCTTCTGTAACAACCATTTTTTGCAGGCCTTTTACAAATCGGTCAGCGGTCTTGTACAAATCGTTTGCAATTTCACCCATACCCGAGATAATAAGCGGTGTTCTTGCTTCATCGATAAGGATTGAGTCAACCTCGTCGACGATTGCGTAGTTGTGACCACGCTGAACCTGCTGCTGCTTATAGGTAACCATGTTGTCACGAAGGTAGTCGAAGCCCATTTCGTTGTTGGTGCCGTAGGTAATGTCGGCAGAATATGCTGCCTTTCTTTGGTCATTGTCCATATCGTGGATTATAAGTCCTACCGAAACGCCCAGGAACTTATAAACTTTGCCCATCCATTCTGAGTCACGCTTTGCAAGGTAATCGTTTACGGTAACGATATGTACGCCCTTGCCTGTCAGTGAGTTTAGGTATGCCGGAAGAGTGGAAACAAGCGTTTTTCCTTCACCGGTTTTCATTTCGGCAATTCTGCCCTGGTGCAGAATGATTCCGCCGATAACCTGTACATAAAAGTGCTTCATCTCAAGCACGCGCCACGAAGCCTCGCGCATGACAGCAAAAGCCTCGGGCAGCAGGTCATCAAGCGTTTCACCCTTTGAAAGTCTTTCTTTAAATTCTGCGGTCTTGGATTTTAGCTCGCTGTCAGACAGTGCCGTCATGGTATCTTCAAGCGCCATGACCTTATCGGCTATCGGCTTTACCCGCTTAAGCTCCCTTGCGGAATACGAGCCGAAAATTTTATCAAAAAGTCCCATACATTCACCTCATTAGTCTTTATCACAGATTATTATTCATAATCGTAGCATACATTATAATACACCTATTTTACAGTATAACACAAATCTGTGAGAATTACTATACCTTTTTTATCATTTTTATAAATTTTTCAAAATATTAACATTTTATGCTGTGCAGACAAAAAAATGCCGCCAGTTATATGGGCGGAGCTGTAAAAAACGTGGGGCTGTAAAAAGATACAGCCCCTTCATTGGTAGATATATATAATCAGCACAATATTGGCTGGAGTTGTTTTTGCTCAAGTGCAAGCTCTGCCGCGGCGGTTATCTGCGTCATGTCAGCAACGAGCGAATTTGGCTTTTTCTTGCAGTCATCCTGACCAAACGGAACAAGATAGATGTTTTTTGAATTAAGCAGAGTGCCTATATTTTTTGCGGCACTGCCGAGCCCGTCGTTTGTAGAAACCGCAACAAGAACCGGTTTTTGGTTGCGCAGATGCGCTTTCACAGCCATGGTTACGCTGCTGTCGGCAATGCCCGATGCAAGCTTTGCAAGCGTGTTGCCGGTACACGGCGCAACAATAAGCAGGTCAAGATAGCCTTTCGGCCCGATAGGCTCTGCATCCTTTACAGAACAGATTATTTGCCTGCCCGCTATTTCCTCGATTTTTGCGCGAAAATTCATTGCACTTCCAAAGCGTGTGTCGGTGCCTGCTGCCGTTTCACTCATGATAGGATAAATTTCCGCACCGGTATCGCAAAGCTTTTCAAGCTCCTTTATAACGCGCGAAAATGTGCAGAATGACCCTGTCATTGCAAAGCCTATGCGCTTATCCGTTAAATCCATTATTCTACACCCCCGTTTCCGCAAGGATATTTATAATGGTTTCTTCAATTATTCTGCCTGAGCTTATCGGTGCTACCTTTCCCGGAAGCGAAAGTGCCCAGATGACATTTTTACCAAGCTTTTTTGCAGTGTTAAAGTCCACGCCGCCCGGCTTTGAAGCAAGGTCAATTATAAGCGCGTCGTCGCTTACCCTGCAAAGTATTTCCTCGGTCAGAACGACCGCGGGGATAGTGTTTATAATAAGGTCAAATTCATCGATATGACCGATAAGATCCTTTGTATGTACCGCACGCATGCCGTTTTCTTCAATCCATGCAAAATCGCTGCACTTTCTTGCCGAAACAGTGACATAGGCTCCGAGCAGAGACAGCTTTTTTGAAAGGATTTTTCCGACCCTGCCGTAGCCCATAACGAGCGCTCGGCTCCCGCTGAGCGTTATCGGCATCTCGGCAAGGGCTATTTCTATCGCTCCCTCAGCTGTCGGGACGGCATTTTTAATGATAAGTTCCTCACGCTTGTAATAGTCCGTATATTTCAGCTTACGTGCTTCGAGCATTTGGCACACTTCTTCCGAAATGCACGCACCGAGAACAAGTGCATTTTCCGCAATGTTGTCAAGAACCTCCGCCAGCGTCAGCTTTTTCTTTGCCATCGGTGCATTTATATAAACATTATCATAGCTGACGGGAATTGGCAGCACAACAATATCGGCATTCTTCAGTTTTGAAAGGTTGTCGTCCGTTTCGGACAAGCCGATTTTGGCTGTTGAGAAGCCGTCTTTGCTCAAAAGCTCCGCCACCGTAATCTGCCTGAGATCGCCGCCGACAACATAAACCGTACTTTTCATCGCTATACCTCCTTTCTACCATAATATGAAATATCTTATTTTTTGTTCGGATGTTTGCGCTAATTTTTGTCTTTGCACAAAAAAAAGACCGCCGGAAAAGTGCCGGCAGTCCGAACCGTTGTTCTGAAATACGGTTTTTGTATGTTTGATTAGTTAAGTTCAGCAAAGTACTTAATTGTTCTAACCATCTGGCTTGTGTATGAGTTTTCGTTGTCGTACCATGAAACAACCTGAACCTCATACAGATCATCAGCAATCTTTGAAACCATTGTCTGAGTAGCATCGAACAAAGAACCGTATCTCATGCCGATAACATCTGAAGAAACGATAGGATCTTCGTTGTAGCCGAAGGATTCTGAAGCTTGAGCCTTCATAGCAGCGTTGATGGCTTCGGGAGTAACATCCTTGCCCTTTACAACAGCTGTAAGGATTGTTGTTGAACCGGTAGGAACAGGAACTCTTTGTGCAGAACCGATAAGTTTACCGTTCAGCTCAGGAATAACAAGGCCGATAGCCTTTGCAGCGCCTGTTGAGTTAGGAACGATGTTTGCAGCACCTGCTCTTGCACGTCTTAGGTCGCCCTTTCTGTGTGGACCGTCAAGAATCATTTGGTCGCCTGTGTAAGCATGAATTGTTGACATGATACCTGACTGGATAGGAGCAAAATCGTTAAGAGCCTTAGCCATAGGAGCAAGGCAGTTTGTTGTACAGGAAGCAGCTGAAATAATTTTATCGTCTGCTGTAAGCGTGTTTTCATTTACGCTGAATACGATTGTCTTAAGATCTTTGCCGGCAGGAGCGGAGATAACAACTTTTTTGGCACCTGCATCGATGTGAGCCTGTGACTTTTCCTTAGATGTGTAGAAGCCTGTGCACTCAAGAACAACGTCTACGCCAATTTTGCCCCATGGCAAATCCTTTGCGTCTTTTTCGGCATAAATTGTAATCTTTTTACCGTCAACAGTGATGCAGCCTTCGCCTGCTTCAACTGTATGAGCACTTTCGCCGATTTTCCCGCAGTAGCCGCCTTGAGCTGTATCATACTTAAGAAGATTAGCCAACATTTTCGGATCTGTCAAATCGTTGATAGCAACAATTTCATATCCCTCTGCGCCGAACATCTGACGAAATGCCAAACGTCCGATTCTTCCAAAACCGTTAATTGCAACTTTAACTGACATGTTAAAATTCCTCCAATACATATTTTTACATATATTTCTAAGCGGATATTTAAAACATACCCTACTTATCATCTTATATTTTACATCAAAATTAAAAAATATACAAGCATATTATGTTAAAATTCTGACATTTTTATAAATTTTGCAAAATATGCATAAATTTTAATTCAAAACTACCAATAAATTATAGATTTATGATATGCTTTGTGCTATAATAAACAAAGATAATGAGGAATATTTAATTTATATAAAGGAGGTAAATGCCGTGAGAAAAAAAATACCTTTCATTTTGGCTGCTGTGACGGTTACCTGTTTCATTTTCGGAAATTCGGTGCAAAGCATCGAAGTCTCGTCTGCGCAAAGTGATAGGATAGTCGGAATTATTGCGGACTTTTTTGTTAGAATTGGAATAGGATTTGATGCCGGAGCTCTGACATACATAGTCAGAAAGCTGGCGCACGTGACCGAGTTTATGCTTCAGGGAATTATGCTTGCCAACTGTTTTAATATGGCGTACAGAAAACGGATAATATACATTCTGTTTCTCGGGCTTTTCACCGCCTGCACCGACGAATATATCCAGGTGTTTTCGGACAGGGGCAGCATGGTGCAGGATGTGTTTATAGACTTTTTCGGGACAATTCTCGGCACGGTGCTTGTCGGTATATCATATAAGGTAAGAAGGAGATAGAAATGCCAAATCTTGCAAATTTTATATGGCTTGTCTATATACTGAATTTCATAATAATTTTCACTATAGTATGCTTGCAGAAGCGAAATCCTATTGCGTCAATGGCATGGATAATGTGCCTTGTGTTCTTTCCGGTAGTGGGCGGAATAGTGTTTCTTGTGTTCGGCGTCGGATTGAAGTCATACACACATCACAAATACCGTCTAAAACTTGAAATGAACGAAAAAATCACGCTTGAACAAGAAAAAAAAGCAATCCGCGATACCAAAATGCGCGAAACTGCCTACTCCGGAATGATAAACTATCTTCTAAACCATAACAGTATCTATACAGAAAAGAATTCGGTTAAAATTTTCACCGACGCGCGTGACAAATATGATGCGCTTTTTGAGGATATAAAAAACGCGAAGGACAGCATAAATATTCTGTACTTTATTATACGCAACGATGTTGTGGGAAACCGGCTTATTGACCTTTTGAGCGAAAAGGCAAGACAGGGCGTAAAGGTGCGGCTGATGTATGACGGGCTGGGAAGCTTTTTTACGCCGCGGCGGCTGTTTAATCGTCTGCGCGCGGTAAAGGGTAGCGAGGTGAATGAATTCTTTCCGGTCAGGATTTTTTCTCTATCCAAAATAAACCACCGAAATCACAGAAAAATAGTTGTTATTGACGACAAAATAGCGTATATGGGCGGAATGAATGTCGGAGATGAATATATGAGCATGAACAAGCGAAAAAACCTGCCGTGGCGCGATACGCATATGCGTATAGTCGGGGAAAGTGTGGAATATATACAAAGATACTTTGCCATGGATTGGGAATTTTCGACCGGCAGACGCGTTCCGGTAAAGTATGAGCACGATCTTGCATCGGAAGCCGACCGCGACAGGGTTGCAATGCAGGTGGTTGCGTCGGGACCGGATTCAAAGAGCGAAGAGATAAAATGTGGCATGATTAAGATGATAAACAGCGCCAAAAATTATGTGTATATTCAGACACCGTATTTTGTACCCGACCAGGCATTTCTGACTGCGGTTCAGATGGCTGCTCAGTCGGGTGTCGATGTGCGCGTGATGATTCCGGGTATGCCTGACAAGCAGTACGTCTATCATACCACTATGTCCTATGTCGGTGAGCTTTTGGACGCCGGTGCAAGAGTTTTTTTGTATCCCGGATTTATTCATTCAAAAACAATGGTGGTTGATGACGCGGTTTCGACAATAGGCACGGCAAATATAGATATAAGAAGTTTTCAGCTGCTTTTTGAGATAAACGCGTTTATGTACAGCCGCGATATGGCGGTGGAATGTAGAAATATTTTCAGCACCGATGCGACGGTGTGCAGGGAGCTTACGCCGGAGGATTATAAAAAGAGGGGAATTTTAAAGGTTATCGAGGAAGGTTTTTTCAGACTGTTTTCACCTATAATGTAGGACGGAGGTGCGTCTTTGAAAAAAATTACGGCATACTTTATTGTGCTGGCG
>JAQXIJ010000030.1 GCA_029007725.1 Bacillota bacterium
CGAGGTGGTATTGTTCCTTTTTTGATTGACATAAAAATTCCTCCTGTGATTTTGGATTTGTTTGTGTCCATTCCATTATATCACTCTTTTTTCTGTCCATCAAATCTGGGAAGGTGGCACAATAAACATCGAATAAGCAAAGAAATAAAAAGGCTTTTCTTTCGGATATTTTTGAAAGAAAAGCCTTTTATTATTATTGCTTTTTATGGTGCTCAACGAAGTGCCCGATGCGCACGAGAGCCTCTTTAATGTTGTCAATAGAATATGCATATGAGCAACGGATAAAGCCCTCACCGCTTGCACCAAAAGCGTTTCCGGGAACGACAGCAACCTTTTCTTCTTCAAGCAGCCTGTTCGCAAATTCCTCGCTGGTCATGCCGAGCGGCTTTATGCACGGGAAAACGTAAAACGCGCCAAGCGGCTCGAAGCACGAAAGCCCCATATTGCGAAATCCGTCAAGGATAAAGCGTCTGCGGTAGTTATATTCGCTGACCATGTTTTCAACATCGCTGTCGCAGGACTTAAGAGCCTCGATGGCCGCAAACTGGCTTGTTGTAGGACTGGACATTATTCCGTACTGGTGTAGCTTTGTCATGGCTTTTATTATAGGCGCGGGGCCGAGTGCGTATCCCAGACGCCAGCCGGTCATTGCAAAGGTTTTTGAAAAGCCGTTTACCACAACGGTACGCTCTCGCATGCCGTCGATTGCCGAAAATGGTGTGTGACCCTCCTCGTCATATCGCAGTTCGCCATAAATCTCGTCCGAAAGCACCATTATATCGGTTCCGCGCAGAACCTCAGCGATTGCCTCGAGGTCGGCGCGTGACATAATGCTTCCGGTGGGGTTGTTCGGATAAGGAAGTATGAGAAGCTTTGTTTTGTCGGTTATTTTTTCTTTCAGTTGCTCGGGGAGCAGTCTAAAGCTGTTTTCCTCGCGCGTTTGTATCGGAACGGGTACGCCGCCTGCCACAATTGTGCACGGTTTGTAGCATACAAAGCTCGGCTCGGGAATGAGAATTTCGTCGCCGGGTTTTACCAGACAGCGAATCATGAGGTCGATGGCTTCGCTGCCGCCGACTGTTACCAGTATTTCGTTTTTGGGGTTATATTCAATACCGAATTTTCTTTTGTTATAGTTGCTGATTTCCTGGCGCAGTTCAAAAAGTCCTGCGTTTGCGGTATAGTAGGTTCTGCCCTTTTCGAGGGAATAGATTCCGGCTTCGCGTATTGCCCAAGGTGTTACAAAGTCGGGTTCACCCACGCCAAGCGAAATCGCTCCGTCCATTGTAGACACCAAATCGAAAAATTTACGTATGCCCGAGGGCGGAATTTGCTGAATTGTATCGGTTAAAATATTTTCGTAATTTATCATAAAGTTATCACCTGTCTTGAATCTTCTTCATCATTATAGAAAACAAGTCCGTCGTCCTTATATTTTTTTAAAACAAAGCTTGTTGCTGTGCTGAGCACGTTGTCCATAGGCGCCAGCTTTGAGGCAACGAAAAGGGCGACATCCTTCATAGACTGTCCCTCTATAACGACACACAGGTCGTATGAGCCGGACATCAGAAACAGTGATTTTACCTGAGAATACTTGTAAATTTTTTCAGCAACTTTGTCAAAACCTTCGCCGCGCTGCGGTGAAATTTTGAGCTCAATAATGGAAGTTACCAACTCTTTATCCGTTTTTTCCCAGTTAATCATGGTTTTGTAGCCGACTATTATGTTATCTTTTTCAAGCCCCTTTATAATATCGGCGACCTCGGCGGCGTTTGTTCCTATCATCTGTGCGATTTCTTCGTTTGTCAGATGTTTGTCGCTTTTTTCAAGAATATCAAGAATCTCGTTCGTCATGTTATTTCCTCCTTACAACTGTACAGATCACAGTCGGTATCAGTATAATAGTTGTGCTGATACCCAACTATTATACACTATTTCATCCCATAATTCCAGCCGTTTGATAAAAAAATTAAAAAAAACATTTTATTTGTTGACAAAAAGGCAAAAATAGAAGATAATGTAATCGAATAGGAAAATGTTTTCCCGAAAGGAATGTCATATGGAAATAAACGAAAATAAGGACAGAAAAGAGCGTGTTCTGCTTGCCGGGGTTCATACCGGCTGCCGCGATGCGCTCACCGACACTACCGACGAATCGATAGCGGAGCTTTCTGAGCTTGCCAAGACGGCGGAAGCCGAGGTTATAGCAGTTGTCGTGCAGAACAAGGCGGACATAGAGAGCGCGACATATATGGGAGAGGGCAAGCTTGAGGAAATAAAAAACGCGGTTTCGGAGCTTGAAATCGACACGGTTATTTTTGACGATGACCTTTCACCGGTTCAGCTGCGGAACATCGCTGATATGCTTGAGGTAAAGGTCATTGACCGAACCATGCTGATTCTGGATATTTTTGCGATGCACGCAAAAAGCGGCGAGGGTAAGCTTCAGGTAGAACTTGCACAACTGAAATACCGGCTGCCGCGACTTTCGGGCATGGGCGCGGCAATGAGCCGCACCGGCGGTGGAATAGGCACACGCGGACCAGGCGAAACCAAGCTCGAGTCCGATAGGCGGCACATAAACCGCCGCATCACGGCACTCGAATCTGAAATTAAGGAGCTGAAAAAACACCGTGACCTGCTGCGAGCGCGGCGAAAAAAGGATGGGGTGGTAACTGCGTGTCTTGTAGGTTATACCAATGCCGGAAAATCATCACTTTTAAATGCTCTCGCCGACGCGGATGTTCTTGCGGAAAACAAGCTGTTCGCGACGCTTGACACGACCTCGCGCGGAATTACGCTTGACGACAACAGAAAGATTTTGCTTATAGACACAGTAGGATTTATACGCAAGCTACCGCATCATCTGGTCGAGGCGTTCAAGTCTACGCTTGAAGAAACCGTTGAGGCGGATCTGCTTCTTCATGTCATTGACGTTTCAAATCCGCAGTTTTTAAGCCATATCACGGTTGTCGAGTCGGTCCTTTCGGAGCTTGGTGCGGCAGGAAAGCCGACAATAGGCGTATATAACAAGGCGGATATTGCGGAGGATATTACGGCAGTTTATGACAGTTTTGACGCAAATGTGCTTATCTCGGCAAAAACGCGGGAGAATGTCGGTAGACTGCTTGAGCTTATCGCGGAATATGCGCCGGGAAGAAAAAGCCGTATAACTGTGCTTATTCCCTATGAAAAGGGCGCCCTGGTGAGCGAGCTTCACCAAAACCAAAAGGTCATTTCGGAGCAATATGCGCCGGAGGGCACAAAAATAACGCTGCTTGTCGACGAAAGGGCATATGCGGAATTAAAGGACTATGAAACAGAGGACTGATTGAAATTTCAAAAAAAGAAACATATAGAACGGTTGCCGACGAGGGTGAGGCGCTGTTTATCGACAAAAAATCGAAGTTCATTACACACATAAAACCGGTGTCAAACGAGGAGGAGGCGCTTGAATTTCTTGCGCATATTCGCTCTGAGTACAGCGATGCCACACATAATGTATATGCGTATGTGATTGATGAAAACAATATTTTTCGTTACAGCGACGACGGTGAGCCGAGCGGAACAAGCGGAATGCCAACACTTGACGTTATACGCAAAGAGGGTCTTGTCGATGTCATTGCGGTTACAAGCCGATATTTCGGAGGAACGCTTTTGGGTACTGGAGGGCTTGTGCACGCGTACAGCACCGCGGCACGGATGGCTCTTTCCGATTCCGGGATTGTCACGTGCACTCTGTGCGATATTTTTAAAATTAAGTGCGACTATACCCTGTCGGGAAAAATTCAGCATCATATTGCGTCGGAAAATTATATTTGCGAGGATACCGACTACGGTGTCGACGTTACCTTTACCGTCTGCATTGAAAAGTGCGATACACAGAAATTTATGGAGAAAATTACCGAACTGACCGGCGCGCGTGCGCGTATTTCGGCGGTTGGTGAAAAATATATTAATATAAAAGAGGAGTAAATGACTATGAAGAAAATTATTGCAGTGCTTGCGGCCACGATGATGATACTTTCGACGGCGGGATGTAACAGCCAAAAACAACCACAGACGTCGACAGGACCCACCATAACACCAATTCCGACACCTGAGCCGACCGAGGAGATAAAGCAAAAAATTCAACTTTCTCAGATTCTCAAAATGAAGGAAACATGGACAACTCTTTCATACACTCAGAGCGATATAAGGAAAAAGGGCACAAAAGACAGAATAGTTCTCGCAACATCGGCAAAAACTGAAAAAGGGGAGATAATGTGGGATGATTCGCAGGACTGGACGCTGGCGGTTGTTACCGATAACGGTGTTTATAACTTGTATTCCGAATATATTTCCGGCAGGCTGTATTTTGAGGTGAACGACTACTATCTGCAGGGAATTGAAACACAGGCGATAACTCTGTATATTTTTGACGGCGCAAAACGTGAAATCAGAAACTATACATTTGAGGATGACGGTTTTGTGGAAAATATTCTGTTCACAACCGATGATGTTTCAACGGCGGGAATCAATAATACTTTCTCTAGTTTCCCCGAATATAAATTAGATTAGGAGTTGAGGTTTTATGGTAATGGAGCTTAATTCGAGCAATTTTAAGGAAATAATCAGTTCGGACAAGCCGACGCTGGTGGATTTCTGGGCGGACTGGTGCGGTCCGTGCCATATGGTTTCACCGGTTATTGACGAGCTGGCAGACGATTACGCCGGAAAAATTACTGTTGGAAAGGTTAACGTGGATGCGGAGCAGACAATTGCGGCAGAATATTCGATAGCTTCGATTCCGACGGTGATTTTGTTTAAAAGTGGCACAGCGGTAAAAAAGTTTGTCGGAGTGCGGTCTGCGGACGATTATGCTGAAATGATCGAAGACAATTTATGAAAAATGAAATAATTGAGGCTGCGGAAAGGGCGGGGATTTCAAAAATTGGATTTTGCAGAGCAGAGGAATATTCAGTTGCCGCAAAGGCTCTGCCTCCTCCACCGCTTCTGGCTTCTCAGAACATTGCTGCGAGAGAAAATCCACAGCTGACTCTTCCGGGAGCAGAATCGATTATAGTCTGCCTGTTTAATTACTATTCCGGCGCGCAGAAAGGCAATATTTCGCGCTATGCGCGCGGTGCGGACTATCATTCTGTTGTGCTTCGAAAAATGTCGGCGATTGTTGAGTGTCTTGAACAAAACGCTTGCCGCGGAATAGCTTTTGCCGATACCGGAGATTTGAATGAGCGGCTTTTGGTGCGGCTTTCGGGACTGGGCTTTCCAGGTATTAACGGCTGCATGATTAATGATGACTTGGGCAGCTATTTTTTTGTGGGCTATATTTTGACAGACTGTAAAATCACTCCCAATAAGCCGCAAAACGGCACGTGTCTCGGCTGCGGCAGATGTAAAAAAGATTGCCCACTAGGCGCTATTGGCGATGCTGGCATCGATGAAAGTCGTTGTCTTTCTTATATTACACAGAAAAAAGGTGAGTTGACCGAAGCTGAAAAGGAGGCGATGGCAAAGTCGGGAATGATTTGGGGCTGCGATATATGTCAGGAGGTTTGTCCGCATAATTCGGTGGTTAAAATTACTGATATTCCGGAATTTCGCGATAATCTGATTTGCGAGCTGATTGTTCCGGAGGACATTTCAGGACGCGAGTTTAAACGGCGCTACGGAGGCAGGGCTTTTGCGTGGCGAGGAAAAAATGTTCTGATTAGAAATCAGAAAATTGCATATAAATAAGTAGAAATTGCATTTTTTCAAAAAATCTCAAAAAAAATAAAAAAAGGTATTGACAAAAGGAGAAAAAGGTAGTAAAATGAACAAGCTGTCCAAACGAGCGGGCGATACCGGAATTAAAAAAATCGAAAAAAGATAAAAAAAGGTATTGACAAACACGTTTGGATGTGG
>JAQXIJ010000031.1 GCA_029007725.1 Bacillota bacterium
TGGAAAACGGAGCTAAATATGAAGAATCCGAAACCGGAAGAGTGTTCGACAGTGATGTGCTGTCAAATATCGGAATCCAGTTTGTATGTGACCATGATTTCCAGAGCAGAGTCATGACATTTAAAAAAGTTAAATAATCAAATTATGAAGTGAACCCCAAAAGTGTCTAACTTTTGGGGTTCACTTCATTAATGTTTTTATGTGTAAAGAAAAGAAATTGTATTTCGTGCAGTCTTTTTTGTATTTGAGGCATAAATACGGCAATAAAAAACGGAACAGGCATAACCTGTTCCGAAATGGAGCTGTTGAGCGGGCTCGAACCGCCGACCTCATCCTTACCAAGGATGTACTCTGCCTGCTGAGCTACAACAGCACAACAATGAAATTATACTATACTTTAATGTGTTTGTCAATGTTTTTTGCAAAAAAAATATAAATAAAAACCCCCGAAACAAAGCCATTCGCTAAGCTCCGGGAGTTCCACGTGGTAGCGGTAATTAGATTCGAACTAATGACACTACGGGTATGAACCGTATGCTCTAGCCAACTGAGCTATACCGCCTTGTCAAACGACAAAAATTATTATACATAGTTATTAATAGTTTGTCAATAGTTTTTTTTAAAAATTTCAAAAATATACCTAATATTTTTTTTGACGAATATATTTAAAATATAATATTGAAGAGAAATGGGAGTGCATATATGAAAAAACTGTTTTTTTTGATGAGTGCAGTGCTTGTTATAAGTGGATGTGCTAGAGGAAACGAAGATGTGACCGAGATGCTGGCTGATGAAACGGAAATAATACAGCAGATCGTGCAAGAAGTCGGCGATACAGAGCAGCAGGGAGAAGCCCCAAAGGCAAAGCATACCGATTACTATTCGATAAACAACAGCGGATCGGGATGGGGTTTCAAAAAAAACATAGGTGCAAAGCCAGATATATCCGACGCTCTTACTGTGAATCTTGCACAATATGATACTTATTATATGGGTTCGGGAAAAGAAAGGTTTTTATACCTAACCTTTGACGAAGGATATGAAAACGGATATACAGGTCAGATTCTGGATACCTTGAAAAAGTACGAGGTGCCTGCAGCATTTTTTATAACCGGCGCATACTTTGACCGTGAGCCAGAGCTTGTACGACGAATGGTAGATGAGGGGCATATTGTTGGCAATCATACCGAGCATCATCCTAATCTGCACAGGCTTGAAAACCCAGAGAAAATGAAAGAAGAACTTAAAATACTAGATGACAAATATTTTGCAGAATACGGAGAGCATATGAAGTATATGCGTCCACCGGAAGGAGAGTATAGCATGCGTGTTCTTGCTGTTGCGATGGACGAAGGTTACAAAACTATACTGTGGAGCTTTGCATATAGGGATTGGCAGCGCGATATAATCATGGGAAAGCAGTACGCAATGCAGCAGATCACACCGTACCTTCATAACGGTGCTATACTTCTTTTGCACGCGGTGTCAAAAGATAACGCCGAAGCACTTGGGGAGCTTATAGACTTTGCACGTGCAGATGGTTACGAGTTTAAAAGCCTTGATAATTTGCCGCGAAATGAAAAAGTTTTATGAATGTTGACAGGTTTTTAGTAAATTTAATAAATAATATTATTTTTCTTGCACAAAAAAGCGATATTTGTAAAAAATAATATTGACAAAATCCATTAAAAAGTGCTATACTTAAAACATCAAAGGCAAGGAAGCCACAGAAAACAAGTTCTGTAGTAACCTTGCCTTTTCTTTATTATTAGTGCTTTGACATGCACACGCAGGGTGAAAAAGCTTTGCTTGATTCTATGTCAAAAAAGGAGAGGTAATTATGGAAAACTTAACGGAGTTATTCGGCAGTAAAGTCTTCAATGATTCCACAATGAAAAAAAGACTGCCAAAAGAAACTTACAAAGCATTGCAGAAAACCATAAAAGACGGAAAGCATCTTGACATAAACATTGCACATGTTGTTGCCAATTCGATGAAGGATTGGGCCATCGAAAACGGTGCTACACATTTTACACACTGGTTTCAGCCTATGACAGGAATTACAGCAGAAAAGCATGACAGCTTTATTTCACCCACAGATGACGGAAAGGTTATCATGGAATTTTCAGGTAAGGAACTTGTTCAGGGTGAGCCTGATGCATCGAGTTTTCCTTCAGGCGGACTTCGTGCAACATTTGAGGCGAGAGGCTATACCGCTTGGGACCCTACATCATATGCATTCATAAAGGGTAATACACTTTGTATTCCGACAGCGTTTTGTTCATACGGCGGTGAAGCTCTTGATAAAAAGACTCCACTGCTGCGTTCTATGGAAGCAATAAACAGGCAGGCAATGAGAGTTTTAAAGCTGTTCGGTAATGAGGATGTTACTTCGGTTAAAACTACCGTAGGACCTGAGCAGGAATATTTTCTGGTAGATAAGGAAATGTATGACAAGCGTCCGGATCTTATCTTTACAGGAAGAACGCTGTTCGGGGCTATGCCTCCTAAAGGCCAGGAACTTGACGACCACTACTTCGGCACAATAAAGTCAAAGGTGGCAGCTTTCATGGAAGACCTTAATAAAGAACTTTGGAAACTGGGAATCCTTGCAAAGACGGAGCATAACGAGGTTGCACCTGCTCAACACGAACTGGCACCAATTTTCACAACAACAAATATTGCAACAGACCACAACCAACTCACAATGGAACTGATGCAGAGAATTGCAAAAAAGCACGGGATGGTTTGTCTGCTTCACGAAAAGCCATTTGACGGTGTAAACGGAAGCGGTAAACATAACAACTGGTCAATTTCCACAAACACAGGCAAGAATCTTCTTGATCCAGGTGAAACACCTCATGAAAACGCACAGTTCTTACTATTCCTGTGCAGCGTAATCAAGGCGGTTGACGATTATCAGGATATGCTGAGAATTTCTGTTGCCTCTGCCGGAAATGATCACCGACTCGGTGCAAATGAAGCGCCTCCGGCAATTGTTTCAATGTTCCTTGGTGACGAGCTTGAAGCAATACTCAAATCAATAGAAAATGATGAAGGTTATGACGCTAAGGAAAAGACAATTATGAAGGTTGGCGTTCATGTACTTCCGAGATTTGCTAAAGACACTACAGACAGAAACAGAACAAGCCCGTTTGCTTTTACAGGCAACAAGTTTGAGTTCCGTATGCTGGGTTCAACAGCTTCAATTTCAGGAGCTAACATTGTTCTTAACACATCTGTTGCAGAAAGCCTTAAACAGTTTGCCGATGAGCTTGAGGGTGCAGAGGACTTTAACCTTGCGTTGCATGAGCTGATAAAGCGTACTATAAAAGATCATAAGAGAATTATATTTAACGGAAACGGTTATGATGATTCTTGGATAGAAGAAGCGGAAAAGAGGGGTCTTTTGAACCTTAAGACAACACCTGATTGTTTGCCGTATTACGTAAGCGAAAAAAATATAAAGCTGTTTACAGAGCATAAGGTTCTAACTGAGCCGGAAATTCGCGCAAGATATGAGATTCATCTTGAAAATTACTCAAAGATAATCAATATAGAAGCGTTGACAATGCTGGATATGTCAAAAAAAGACATACTGCCTGCTGCGTCATCGTTTATAAAGCATTTGTCAGATACCGTTGCATCTAAAAAGGCTGCGGTTAGTGGCATAGACTGCGAGTATGAAGAGGATTTGATTAAAAAGCTTTCTGCTCTTACAAACGAAATGTATGAAAAGGTTAATAAGCTTGAAGCAGATCTTGCAGATACCGCACAATATTCTGATGATGCACAGAAGCTTGCCGAGTACTACAAAGATACGGTAATAGGGGATATGACAAAAATCAGAGCTGCTGCAGATCAGATTGAAGTTATGACAGACAGAAAGTACTGGCCATATCCGTCATATGCAGATTTGCTTTTTGGAGTAAGATAGTTCCTTATGTTTGACAATCATCTGTTTTTAATCGACTCCCCTGCCGGTTAAAAACAGATGACCTCCACATTTTAATATATAAAATCAGAACAAAGGCGTTTTGAACTTACAAGCAATATCCATAACATTGCCTTGTTCTGCTCACGACAAGGTTAATGTTAAACAAACTGTGAGCAGAAGGGTGAAGTAAAAATGAACAACAATATTATGGAATTATTTTCTGATGTAAACACTATGTGGACGCTTATCGCCGCAGCATTGGTATTCTTCATGCAAGCGGGATTTGCAATGGTTGAAACCGGATTTACGCGTGCCAAAAACGCCGGCAACATCATAATGAAAAATCTTATGGATTTTTCAATCGGTACACCACTTTACTGGTTGGTCGGATTTGGAATAATGTTCGGAACGCAATCTGCGGTTTTTGGTGGAATTGACCTTTTCACAACAGGTGACTATTCGGCAATTTTGCCTGATGGCGTAAGCTTTTATACCTATTTCATTTTCCAGACCGTGTTCTGCGCTACAGCTGCAACGATTGTGTCGGGTGCTATGGCAGAAAGAACAAAGTTTAGCTCATACTGTATATACAGTGCAATAATCAGTTTGGTAATTTATCCGGTTTCAGGTCATTGGATCTGGGGGGGCGGCTGGCTTGCTCAGATGGGTTTCCACGATTTTGCAGGTTCAACGGCTGTACATATGGTCGGTGGTATAGCAGCTCTTATAGGCGCTAAGATTCTTGGACCGCGTATCGGTAAGTACGACAAAAACGGAAATCCTAGGGCTATTCCAGGTCACAGCATTCCTTTAGGTGCACTTGGTGTATTCATTCTGTGGTTCTGCTGGTTTGGATTCAACGGCGGCTCAACTGTTTCAATGACAGACGGAAATGCCGAGCTTGCGGGTAAGGTTTTCTTTAACACAAACCTTGCAGCAGCGGTTGCAACTGTATGCGTTATGATTATCACATGGGTAAGATATAAAAAGCCTGATGTTTCTATGACACTTAACGGTTCATTGGCAGGTCTTGTAGCAATTACAGCAGGCTGCGATGCCGTAAATCCTTGGGCCGCTGCTATAATTGGTATATTCTCAGGATTTGCAGTAGTGTTCGGTATTGAATTTGTGGACAAAAAGCTTAAAATAGATGACCCTGTAGGTGCTGTAGGTGTTCATTGCATAAATGGTGCTTTAGGAACGATTCTTACGGGTGTATTTGCTTCAAACGAGTTCCTTGCAGATACAGGTATGTCACGTATTCAGTTCATCGGTACTGAGGTTCTTGGTGTTGCAGCAACAGCACTTTGGGTAACAGTTACAATAACAATAGTATTTTTGGCAATCAAAAACACAATTGGTCTTAGAGTTACTCCTGAAGAAGAAATTTCAGGTCTGGATTTACCTGAACATGGTCTTGTAAGTGCTTATGCCGATTTTGCTAGACCGCTTACAGGTGTCGGAAGCTTCTCTAAGAAAGCTGAAAAAACGGGTACAGTGCCTATGGATGATGCTGTCCCTGTACAGGTTAAAACAGACAGAGCACCTGCATCAGATACAAAGATGACCAAGATTGAAATTCTTATGAAGCAGGAAAGATTTGAAGCTTTGAAAGATGCTATGATGGATATCGGCATCACCGGCATGACGGTAACAAATGTTCTTGGCTGCGGACTGCAAAAGGGTAAGCCGGAGTATTACAGAGGTGTTCCTCAGGAAATTAATCTGTTGCCTAAGGTTCAAGTAGAAATTGTAGTATGCAAAATTCCTGTAAGGACAGTTATCGAAACTGCTAAAAAGGTATTGTATACAGGTCATATTGGTGACGGTAAGATTTTCATATATGATGTTGAAAATGCTGTAAAGGTCAGAACCGGCGAAGAAGGCTATGACGCTTTGCAGGATGTTGAATAAAACTGAATATAAAATGCAATGATCGGGAAAAGTAGCTGCGGAAATCGTTTAAAGCGAGTGCGGAAAGGTGAAAGCCGCATAACAGAGCCGCAGCGAAGAACACCCGGGAGCAGCAATCTGAAAGCTTTTTTGCAAGTAGGTGCGCCGTGAGTCACGCGTCAGATGACAGGACTTTGACTGAAGTCTAAGAGAAAAAAATATAGGTGGCACCGCGAGCGCAGCACTCGCCCTATATACACGCTGAATATTTTATTTATTTTGGAGGAAAATATTATGTGTTCTATTATGGGTTATTGCGGCTCAGGTGCCGTTTTTGATGATTTCAAAAAAGGATTTGACCGCACAATATCACGAGGTCCTGATGATTCAAAAATAGTTGATACCGGTGACGGCCTTTTGGGCTTTCACCGTTTAGCTATTATGGGACTTCATCCTGAGGGTATGCAGCCGTTTGAAATGGATGGCAGCTATGTGGTATGCAACGGTGAAATATACGGTTTTGAAAAGATTAAAAAAGAACTTGAAAAAAAATACGAGTTTAAAAGTGAATCGGACTGCGAAATTCTTCTTCCTCTCTATAAAGAGTTGGGTACGGCAATGTTCAAGACTCTCGACGCGGAATTTGCGTGTATAATATATGATGCGCAAAAGGATAAATATATAGCCGCCCGTGACCCAATAGGTATAAGACCGTTGTTTTACGGCTATGACAAAAACGGTGTAATAATGTTCGCCTCAGAGGCTAAAAACCTTGTCAGTCTCTCTGACAAAATTATGCCGTTTCCACCCGGACATTACTGGGAGGATGGAAAGTTTGTATGTTACTGTGATATTGCCAATGTGGACAAGGTTGTATATGACGATCTTGACACAATATATGCAAACATCCATGATAAGCTTGTTGCAGGTGTAGAAAAACGACTTGTTGCCGATGCAAAGGTTGGTTTTTTGCTGAGCGGCGGACTTGACAGTTCACTTGTTTGTGCCATTGCTGCCAAAAAGAGTGAAAAGCCGATAAATACCTTTGCAATTGGTATGAGTGAGGACGCAATCGACCTTAAATATGCCAAGGAGGTTGCAGACTATATAAAAAGCGATCATCGCGAAATTATTATTTCAAAGGACGATATTCTTGAAAACCTTGAAAAGGTCATAAGCATACTCGGTACCTTTGATATAACAACGATAAGGGCGAGCATGGGAATGTATCTTATATGTAAAGCCATTCATGAAACAACCGATATACGCGTTCTGCTTACCGGAGAAATTTCGGACGAGCTGTTCGGATATAAATATACTGACTTTGCACCGTCTGCTGAGGAATTTCAGATGGAAGCGCAGAAGCGTCTGAGAGAGCTTTATGCATATGATGTTTTGCGTGCCGACAGATGTATTTCGGTCAACTCTCTTGAGGCAAGAGTACCGTTTGGAGATCTTGATTTCGTGAAATATGTAATGGCAATAGATCCCGAAAAGAAGATGAACGTGTACGGCAAGGGAAAATTTCTTTTGAGAAAAGCTTTTGAGGGTGATTACCTGCCACACGATATTCTGTTTAGGGAAAAGGCGGCATTTTCTGATGCAGTAGGACACTCTATGGTAGACTATCTTAAGGAATATGCCGAAAGTAAATATACAGATTCCGAATTTAAGGCTCTGTCGGAAAAATACAGCTATGCAAAGCCGTTTACAAAGGAATCTTTACTATACCGCGAGTTGTTTGAAAAGTATTATCCAGGTCAGGCGGAGATGATTCCAGACTTCTGGATGCCGAACAAGAGCTGGGAGGGCTGCGACGTTAACGACCCATCGGCACGCGTACTTTCAAACTACGGTGACAGCGGAAAATAAATTTTATTCATAAAGAGGTGTTATAAATGGAGGATGGTCAGCAGAAGGGACTGTATGACGAGCAGTTTGAGCATGATGCCTGCGGTATAGGTGCCGTTATAAGCATTAAGGGCGAAAAAAATCATAAGGTTGTTGATGACGCACTAAAAATAGTAGAGAAGCTTGAACACCGTGCCGGAAAAGACGCAACCGGTGAAACAGGTGACGGTGTTGGTATAATGCTTCAGATTTCACATAATTTTTTCAAAAAGCATACAGATTTCGATTTGGGCGGTGAAAGAGAATACGGTGTCGGAATGTTCTTTTTCCCACAGGATACTTTAAAGCGAAATCTTGCAAAAAAGATGCTTGAGGTTATAACCGAAAAGGAGGGTCTTGAATTTATCGGCTGGCGCGATGTGCCAACCGCACCCGATATTTTGGGGCAAAAGGCGCGCGATTGTATGCCGCATATTTGCCAGGGTTTTATACGAAAGCCAAAAAAGACGGAAAAAGGACTCGACTTTGACAGACGCTTGTATGTTGTAAGACGGGTTTTTGAGCAGAGTAACGATAACACGTATGTTGCCTCTCTTTCAAGCCGTACCATTGTGTATAAGGGTATGTTTTTGGTAAATCAGCTTCGCGAATTTTATTTGGATTTGCAGAGCGTGGATTATGTTTCTGCCATCGCAATGGTTCATTCTAGATTTTCTACAAATACAAACCCTAGTTGGGAAAGAGCACATCCGAATAGATTTATACTGCACAATGGTGAAATCAATACCATTAGGGGAAACGTCGACAGAATGCTTGCCAGGGAAGAAACGATGTTTTCTGATGTTCTGGCAGATGATATGGATAAGATTATGCCGGTCGTCAATGCAACCGGTTCGGACTCGGCAATGCTTGACAATACTCTTGAATTTTTAGTTATGAGTGGTATGGAGCTACCCCTTGCCATGATGATAACAATTCCCGAACCTTGGTCAAATATCGAAACCATGAGCAGAAGCAAAAAGGATTTGTACAGATACTACGCAACCATGATGGAGCCTTGGGATGGGCCTGCAGCAATTCTGTTTTCAGACGGTGATATTTTCGGCGCAACTTTGGACCGAAACGGTCTCAGGCCCTCACGTTATTATATAACTGCGGATGGCTATCTGGTGCTTTCATCTGAGGTCGGAGTGCTTGATTTTGACGCTGAAAATATCGTTAAAAAGTCCAGGCTTAAGCCGGGTAAGATGTTGCTTGTCGATACTGTAAAGGGCAAGGTTATAGGCGACGATGAGCTGAAAGAAGGCTATGCGGCGCGTAATCCTTACGGCGAATGGCTTGACAGATACCTTTTGCATCTTTCAGATCTTGATATACCAAACAAAAAGGTTGATGTGCATACCCAGGAGGAACGTGACAGATTGTATAAGGCATTCGGATATACCTATGAGGATATGAAGAGCGCCATTTTGCCTATGGCACGTGACGGCGCAGAAGCGACGGCGGCAATGGGTGTGGATATTCCGCTTGCGGTTTTGTCTGATAAGCATCAGCCACTGTTCAACTATTTTAAGCAGATTTTTGCTCAGGTTACAAATCCGCCGATTGATGCTATAAGAGAAGAAATTGTCACCAATACAACTGTTTATGTCGGTTCGGATGGTAATCTGCTTGAAGAAAAAGCGGACAACTGTCGTGTTTTGCAGATTAACAACCCTATTCTTACAAGCATTGACCTTTTGAAGATAAAGAACCTTAACCGAGATGGTTTTAAGGTAGAAACACTGTCGATCCTATATTATAAAAACACCTCTTTAGAAAAGGCGCTCGATCATTTGTTTGTGCGCTGTGACAGAGCATATAAAAATGGTGCGAATATAATTATTCTGTCGGACAGGGGAGTGGACGAAAATCACGTTGCAATCCCGTCGCTGCTTGCTGTTTCCGCGATAGAACAGCACCTTATAAGAACAAAAAAGCGTACCGCGGTTTCAATTATTCTTGAAAGTGCCGAGCCGCGTGATGTGCATCATTTTGCGCTTTTGCTGGGATACGGAGCCAGAGCTATAAATCCGTATCTTGCACATGAATCTATCGAGGAGCTTATTGACATCGGTATGCTTGACAAGGACCCGTATGTTGCCATAGACGATTATAACAGCGCAATTCTGCACGGAATTGTAAAAATTGCATCAAAAATGGGTATTTCCACTTTGCAGTCGTATCAGTCAGCGCAGATTTTTGAGGCAATCGGCATAAACAGCGAAGTTATAGACAAGTATTTTACCAATACCATAAGCAGGGTAGAGGGAATAGGCTTAAAAGAAATTAACGAGGGTGTTGAATGGTATCACTCACATGCGTTTGACCCACTGGGACTCGGTGTTGATACCTCGCTTGATTCAAGCGGTGTGCATAAGCTGAGGAGCGGCAAAGATAAGGAAGATCATTTATATTCGCCGAAAACGATAATCACGCTTCAGGAAGCAACACGTACCGGTGATTATGTAAAGTTCAAGGAATATACCAACATGGTGGATGATGAGAGCCGTCCGCATACTCTTCGCGGGCTTCTTGATTTCAACTTTGACAGCTGCAAGCCTATACCGATAGATGAAGTAGAGCCTGCTTCGGAAATCGTAAAAAGATTTAAGACCGGTGCTATGTCCTATGGCTCAATTTCGCAAGAAGCTCATGAATGTATGGCAAAGGCAATGAACAGCATAGGCGGAAAATCAAATTCCGGTGAGGGGGGCGAATTACCGGAAAGACTCTACTCCGATTGTTGCAGCGCAATCAAGCAGGTTGCATCTGGACGTTTTGGCGTAACAAGCGAATATTTAAGCAGTGCAAAAGAAATTCAGATTAAGATGGCGCAAGGCGCAAAGCCCGGAGAGGGCGGTCACCTGCCAGGCAAAAAAGTCTATCCGTGGATTGCGAAAACAAGATATTCTACTCCTGGGGTAGCGCTTATTTCGCCTCCGCCGCATCACGATATATATTCAATCGAGGATTTAGCACAGTTGATTTATGATTTGAAAAATGCAAACCGTGACGCTCGTATTTCGGTAAAGCTTGTTTCGGAAGCCGGAATAGGAACGATTGCATCAGGTGTTGCAAAGGCTGGAGCACAGGTAATTCTGGTATCGGGATATGACGGCGGAACGGGTGCTGCACCTAAGAGCTCTATTCATAACGCCGGACTGCCTTGGGAGCTGGGTCTTGTCGAAACACATCAGACGCTTATGCAAAACAATCTGCGTTCAAAGGTAAGAATTGAAACTGACGGCAAGCTAATGAGCGGAAGAGATGTAGCCATTGCATGCATGCTCGGAGCTGAGGAATTCGGTTTTGCTACCGCACCACTGATTACAATGGGCTGCGTTATGATGAGGGTATGTAACCTTGATACCTGCCCGGTAGGTATTGCAACACAGAATCCGGAGCTTAGAAAGAGATTTAAGGGAAAGCCGGAATATATAGTAAACTTCATGATGTTTATTGCTGAAGAATTACGTGAAATCATGGCAAAACTCGGCATAAAGACAATAGATGAGTTGGTAGGCAGAACAGACCTTCTGCACGTGCGTGACAAATTTATAACTCCGCGTGCGGCAAGCGTTGATATGTCAAAAATATTGTATAACCCGTTTACCACGGTAAAAACTCATTTTGACAAGGCAGATGTGTTCGACTTCCATCTGGAAAATACACTTGACGAGACTGTGTTACTTAAGGAGTTTAAGGATGCGGTTGAAAAGGGCAAGAAAAAGCGCATAACGGTAAATGTAACGAGCACGGACAGAACATTTGGAACAATTCTGGGCTCTTGCATAACCAAAAAGTATAAGAATACTCTGAAAGACGATACCTATGTTGTAAAATGCAATGGCGGCGGCGGACAGTCATTTGGTGCATTTATACCAAAGGGGCTGACGCTTGAGCTTGAGGGCGACAGCAACGACTATTTCGGAAAAGGTCTGTCGGGCGGCAAGCTGATTGTTTATCCTCCGAAAAACAGCAAATTTAAATCACAGGAAAACATTATAATCGGAAACGTTGCACTGTACGGAGCAACCGAGGGAAAAGCATTTATTGAAGGCGTAGCAGGAGAGAGATTTTGTGTAAGGAATTCCGGCGCGACTGCCGTATGCGAAGGCGTAGGTGATCACGGTTGCGAATATATGACAGGCGGAACTGTGCTTGTATTGGGAAAGACAGGAAAAAACTTTGCTGCAGGAATGAGTGGCGGAGTTGCGTATGTTCTTGACGAAAACCACGATCTCTATATGCGTGTGAACAAGGCTTTGGTTGATATTGAAGAAATCGTTCAGAAGCACGACATAGATGAAATCAGAAACTTAATAAGCGAGCATTATGAGGCAACTAAGTCGAAATATGCAAAGGATATTTTGGACAACTTTGACAAGTATATTCACAACTTTAAGAAGATAATGCCTAAGGACTATAACAAAATGCTTTCTGCAATTTCTTATTTCGAAGAAAACGGTTCAACACGTGAGGAAGCGGAAATCGAAGCATTTTATAAGATTACAAAGAGATAGGAGTAATGCACTTTGGGTAAGCCGACAGGATTTTTAGAATATAGAAGAATAGTGAACACATCGGAAGAACCGTGCGAGCGCATTAAGAATTTTAATGAATTTCACGATCCTATTTCCGATGAAGAAAGACAAAAACAGGGTGCAAGATGTATGAACTGCGGTGTGCCGTTCTGTCAGTCAGGAATGATTTTGAACGGAATGGCAACCGGATGCCCTTTGCATAATCTTATACCCGAATGGAACGACGAGGTGTACCGCGGAAATCCGCATCATGCTTTGTCTAGGCTTTTGAAAACAAATAATTTTCCGGAATTTACCGGGAGAGTATGCCCAGCACTTTGCGAAGCCGCATGTACGTGCGGCATGGATGGTGATCCTGTTACCGTTAAAGACAACGAGCTGTATATAATAGAAAAAGGCTTTGAGGACGGATATATGAAACCGAATCCGCCTAAGATAAGAACAGATAAAAAAATTGCCATTATCGGTTCGGGACCATCAGGACTTGCGGCGGCCGACCAACTTAACAAAAGGGGGCATAATGTTACCGTTTTTGAAAAAAACGACCGTGCGGGTGGACTTTTGATGTACGGAATTCCTAATATGAAGTTGGATAAAAAAATTGTCGAAAGACGTATTCAGCTGATGAAGCAGGAAGGTGTTACATTTATTTTAAACACCGATGTCGGAGCGGATAAAAAGGCCAAAGAAATACTTGCCGGTTTTGATGCCGTTATACTTTGCTGCGGAGCGTCGAAGCCGAGAGATATTGACGCTGCTGGTAGGGACGCAAAAGGAATTTATTTTGCAGTGGATTTTCTGACAGAAAACACTAAGAGTCTTTTAGACAGTAATTTTTCTGATAAGCAGTATGTTGATACAAAAGGCAAAAGCGTAGTTATCGTTGGCGGCGGAGATACGGGTAACGACTGTGTAGGTACAGCAATCCGTCACGGCTGCAAGTCGGTGACGCAGCTTGAAATTATGCCCGAGCCGCCTAAGGAAAGAACATCAAACAATCAGTGGCCACAGTTCCCAAGAACACTCAAGGTTGATTACGGTCAAGAAGAGGCTATTGCAAAATTCGGACATGACCCGAGGATTTATAAGACTACAATAAAGGAAATAATTTCTGACAAAAAAGGACACATAAAGGCGGTCAAAACGGTTATGGTTAATTTTGTCGATGGAAAATTTGTGGAAATTCCAAATTCAGAAAAGGTTATTGAATGTGATATTCTGATTGTTGCAGCAGGATTTTTAGGAACAAAGGATTACGTTCCGAAAGCGTTTGGTGTAGAAATGACACCGCGTTCAAACATCAAAACAGCACAAGACAGCTATGCAACAAATGTAAAAAAAGTGTTTGCTGCGGGAGATATGCACCGTGGACAGTCTCTTGTAGTATGGGCTATTGAAGAAGGCAGAAGCTGTGCAAAGGAAGTTGACAAGTTCCTTATGCAATACACAAATATGATATGATGTAAAGACTTTGCCTTTTGGGCAAAGTCTTTTATGCTTTATTTAATTTCAGGATTTTTTGTAAATATAAGCAATATAAGCATGATTAGAGGGAATAAAGCAGTAAAGCCGATGCCTATTTTCAGCCCCATTTGTTCGGCAGAAATGCTGAGTTTTTGAGCATATGCGAGTATATTGGTGTTTTTAAGTGATAACTCGGATATAATACCGCACAGCCATGAGCCGATAGAGCAGCCTATGTCGCCTGACAGCGCAAGAATACTGAACATTGCCGTGCTTCCTCCGGGTATAATGCGTGAAGAAAAGGAATAAACTCCCGGCCACATTATGCTGACAGAAAATCCTGTAATTGAACAGCCCAAAAGAGCAATGTATGGATTTTGTGAAAATGCGGCAGTTATATAGCAAAGTATGCAGAGTGTGCTGCACACGATAAGCGATTTTTTTAAATTCAGTCTGCCGCCGAAAATTCCGTAAAGCATTCTGCCGATTCCCATAAAGGCGGCAAACATACACGGCCCCAAAAGGTCACCTAGAAATTTATTTATCCCAAGACCTTTTTGAGCAAACAGCGATACCCACTGCGACATTGTTATTTCGGCTGCACCGGAGCAAAGCATCAAGATACACATTGTAATAAATACAGGCATTTTCAAAAGAGAACGCGGTGTTTTAATTTTTTCGTTATCAGATATTTCGGGTATAGGCACAATATGAAATAGCCATGCATTTATTATAGGAATAACTGACCAGCAAAGAGGAAGAATCCACCATATTCTACCGGAAAAAATTTTGATTGCTGCGGTTGATATAAGAACCACGGCGAGTTGTCCCCAGCAGTAAAAGGAATGAAGCATACTCATTCTTGCAGACTGGTGTCCCAAATCTAGCGAATCTACAATCGGACTTACCATCACCTCAAGCAGGCCGCCGCCAAAAGCATATGTCACAACCGAAAGCAAAAGTGCCGGATAGGCAGGCAGAAAATGCGGAAGAAACCCTAAAAAAATAAGACCTAAAGCAGCGCAGAGCTGTGCGATAATTCCAGATCTTCTGTAACCAAAGGTATTTATAATTTTTATCGAAAGTGCATCGGTAATAAGCTGAACCGCAAAATTAATTAGCAGAAGATTAGCAATCAGTGTGTACGAAATCCCGAAATTGTCCTTGAATATGACAAGCAAAATCGGTGTAAGGTTATTTACAACCGCCTGCGTTGTAATTCCGAATTCGCAGGCAAGCATGGTAGATTTATGTGTCATTTTTCTGCCCTCCAAACCACATAATTATATCAATTACCGTCTATTATTTCAATATTTGGACATGATTTGTAATAAACCGATAATCAACATTATATATTATGCCGCAAAAAACTTTTTTGTTTCTTTTGAAAAACATATAATTTTGTAAAAATGTGTTTATCATATGCAAAAGTGTGGTATATATAGAGAGATATACCGATATACAAAAAACAGTATTTACAAAAGGGGACAACATTGTTAAAATATTAACAAAGAGAAAACCTGAATTACTTGTATAAAGGAGTGTTCTTATGAATAAAGAAAGAATAACGGTAGACAGTGTGGAAACACTTGCTGAAGAACTTAAGAAAGTAAGAGAAGCACAAAAGAAGTTTTCTAATTTTACACAAGAACAGGTAGATAAAATTTTTCTTGCAGCAGCGTCAGCAGCAAATAAGCAGAGAATACCTCTTGCAAAAATGGCTGTTGAAGAAACAGAGATGGGAGTTGTCGAAGATAAGGTTATAAAGAACCATTATGCATCAGAATATATATATAATGCATACAGGCACACGAAAACGTGCGGAGTTGTTGAGGAGGACAAGTCATATGGAGTGAAAAAGATAGCAGAGCCTATCGGTGTAATTGCTGCGGTGATTCCGACAACAAACCCGACATCTACTGCAATTTTTAAAACTCTGATTGCTCTAAAGACAAGAAATGCAATTATAATAAGTCCGCATCCGCGTGCAAAAGCTGCAACAATCGCAGCGGCAAAAGTGGTTTTGGACGCTGCGGTAAAAGCAGGTGCACCTGAGGGAATAATCAGTTGGATTGATGTCCCGGGTCTTGATCTTACCAACTTTTTGATGAAGGAAGCAGACATTATATTGGCAACAGGCGGCCCGGGTATGGTTAAGGCGGCATATTCAAGCGGCACACCTGCACTAGGTGTGGGTGCCGGAAACACACCTGCAATTATCGACGACACTGCGGATATTGTTCTTGCGGTAAATTCGATAATTCATTCAAAAACATTTGATAACGGCATGATTTGCGCCTCTGAGCAAAGTGTTATTGTGCACGACAAAATTTATGACGCAGTTAAAAAGGAATTTGCTGACAGAGGATGCTATTTTCTTAAAAAAGACGAAATTGAAAAGGTACGAAAAACTATTATTATAAACGGCGCTGTAAATGCAAAAATTGTTGGTCAAACCGCACACAAAATTGCAGAGCTTGCAGGAATAAATGTACCGGAAGCAACAAAAATTCTTATTGGTGAAGTAACATCTGTAGATATTTCAGAAGAGTTTGCTCACGAAAAGCTGTCGCCGGTTCTTGCAATGTATAGGGCAAAGAGTTTCAGTGAAGCGATGAATAAGGCTGAGCAGCTTATATCAGACGGCGGCTACGGTCACACGTCGTCTGTCTACCTAAACGCAATCACCGAGCAGGACAAGCTTGATGAATTTCAGGAAAGAATGAAAACGTGCCGAATACTTGTGAATACACCTTCATCTCAGGGGGGGATAGGAGATTTGTATAACTTTAAGCTTGCACCATCGCTGACGCTTGGCTGCGGCTCATGGGGCGGCAATTCGGTATCGGAAAACGTGGGTGTAAAGCATCTGCTTAATATAAAAACTGTGGCTGAAAGAAGGGAAAATATGCTTTGGTTCAGAGCACCGGAAAAGGTGTATATGAAAAAGGGATGTCTGCCGGTTGCACTTGATGAGCTCAAAAACGTAATGGGTAAGAAAAAAGCCTTTATCGTTACCGATTCTTTCCTTTATAAGAACGGCTACACGAGAAAGATTACAGATAAGCTTGATGATATGGGCATTGAGCATCAGACCTTCTTTGACGTAGCTCCAGACCCGACTCTTGAATGTGCCAAAGAGGGGACAAAGCAAATGGCAGCCTTTGAGCCAGATGTTATTATCGCGGTCGGAGGCGGCTCTGCAATGGATGCTGCTAAAATTATGTGGGTGATGTATGAGCATCCCGAAGCAGACTTTATGGACATGGCAATGCGCTTTGTAGATATAAGAAAGAGAATTTACACATTCCCGAAAATGGGTGAAAAAGCATATTTTGTCGCTATTCCGACATCTGCGGGAACCGGATCGGAGGTTACGCCTTTTGCGGTTATCACAGACGAGCAGACAGGTATAAAATATCCGCTGGCAGACTATGAATTGTTGCCCAAAATGGCGATTATCGATACCGATATGTTTATGACTGCGCCAAAAGGACTTACGGCTGCTTCGGGAATAGACGCTGTTACTCATGCGCTTGAGGCATATGCTTCAATGCTTGCTACCGATTATACCGACGGATTGGCACTGCGCGCTCTTAAAATTATTTTTGAATATCTGCCTCGTGCATATGACAACGGACTTACCGATGTTGTTGCAAGAGAAAAAATGGCAAATGCTGCAACTATGACAGGTATGGCATTTGCAAATGCATTCCTTGGTGTGTGCCACTCGATGGCGCATAAGCTCGGAGCTTTTCATCATTTGCCTCACGGCGTTGCAAACGCTTTGATGATTGACGAGGTGCTGCGCTTCAATGCAGCCGAGACCCCGGCTAAAATGGGTACTTTTTCTCAATATGACCATCCACATACTCTAGAAAGATATGCAGAGATTGCTGACTACCTCGGTTTGAGAGGTAAAAATAATGAAGAAAAGCTTGAAAGTCTTATAAAGGCTATTGACGAGCTTAAGGAAAAAATTGGAATTAAAAAGACAATTAGAGATTATGGTATAGATGAAAAGGATTTTCTCACACGGCTTGACGAAATGACCGAGCAGGCGTTTGACGACCAATGTACGGGTGCGAATCCAAGATATCCGCTTATGAGTGAAATCAAACAAATGTATCTGAACGCATATTACGGAGGTGCAAGATAATGAAACTTGATAAGGTGATAGCCGTAAGAACCGAAAAAACGCTCTATCGTGACGGTGACAAGGTGATAAAGATGTTTAATGAAGACTTTTCAAAAGCGGATATCCTAAACGAAGCCCTTAATCAGGCGCGCGTTGAGGAAACGGATTTGAATATTCCAAGGCTATATGAGGTTACAAAAATTGACGGGAAATGGGCAATTGTAATGGAATATATTGAGGGCAAAACTCTTGAAAGCCTTATGGCAGAGCATCCTGAAAAATCAGATGAGTATATCGGAAGATTGGTTGATGTTCAGATGAGAATTTTAAGTCAAAAAGTTCCTCTTCTCGGCAGACTGAAGGACAAAATGCAGAGAAAAATCTGCCTTACGGATATTGATGCCACTACAAGATATGAGTTGCATACAAGGCTTGACGGAATGCCTAAGCATACAAAGGTTTGTCACGGAGATCTTAATCCGAGCAATATAATTATAACAAAGGATGATAAAGCATATGTGGTCGACTGGTCGCACGTGACTCAAGGCAACGGCGCTGCTGACGCTGCAAGAACATACCTTTTATTCTGCTTAAACGGCAACAAAGAATATGCCGAAAAGTATATTAATCTATTCTGTGAAAAAACTGATACGAAAAAGCAGTATATTCAAAAGTGGATTCCTATTGTAGCTGCATCCCAGTTGTCAAAAGGAAAGGCGGCAGAACGTGACTTTTTGATGCACTGGATTGATGTGGTTGATTATGAGTAAGGAGGAAGTGTACAAATGAAAGTAACTATTTGCATTGGAAGTTCATGCCATCTGAAGGGTTCAAGACAAGTTATTGAGCGCCTTCAGCAGCTGATTAGAGATAATAATCTGGGTGACAGTATTGAGCTTTGCGGAACATTCTGCATGAAAAACTGCGTAAACGGCGTAAGCGTTACTGTTGATGATAATCTGTTTTCGGTAAAGCCGGACAGTGTCGACAGCTTTTTTGAGAAAGAAATACTTAAAAGATAAAAAAGATTTTGAGAGGTCGTGAATAAGCATGGAGCATTGCTTGCAAACAAAAAAATCCGACTGTAAAAACTGTTATAAGTGTATACGTCACTGCCCGGTAAAGTCGCTCAGAATGACCGAAGGCCAGGCACATATCATGCGTGACGAGTGCATTTTGTGCGGAGAGTGTTACGTAGTCTGTCCTCAGAACGCAAAAGAGGTCAGATGTGATATTGAAAGGGCTAAGGCATTGATAGAGTGTAACGACAGGGTTGTTGTGAGTCTTGCTCCGTCTTATGCTGCGGTATATCCGGAATATAGCTTTGACGATATTCGTTCCACACTTTTGAAGCTTGGATTTGATGATGCCGAGGAAACCGCAATCGGTGCAACAATAGTTAAAAATGAATACGAAAGAATTATAAAGGAAAGGGAACAGGAGATTATCATATCCACCTGTTGCCCCAGCGTTAATATGCTGGTTGAAAAGCATTTTAAGAACGCTCTTCCGTATCTTGCAAATGTTGTTTCCCCGGTTCAGGCTCATGCAATGGCTATAAAAAAGGCCGATAAAACGACAAAGGTTGTGTTTATCGGCCCGTGCATTTCAAAAAAGGCCGAAGCTGAGAAATATGAAGGTCATGTAGATGTTGTCCTCACCTTTGACGAGCTTGATTCTTGGCTTGAGACAGAAAAAATCGAAATAGTAAAAGCGGAACATACACGCAAAAAGCATAGAACCAACCTTTTTCCAACCTCGGGCGGGATTTTAAAAAGTATGGATCATGATGACAGTTACCGTTATGTAGTGATTGACGGAACGCAGAAATGCATTGATGCTTTAAATGATATAGAAAAAGGTGGTTTGAAAAACTGCTTTATCGAGATGTCTGCGTGCGGTGGAAGCTGTATTTCGGGGCCGATAATGCGCAAAAGAAACCACAACCCTGTGGTCGAGGAGGTTTCGGTTGCAAGGGAAATTGAAAAGGACGACTACTTTGTCGAGCAACCACCGAAAAACGAGCTTGTGAAACGCTTCAACTTTGAAGGGAAGACGCAGGTTATGCCTGGAAGTGCAGTTATTGAAGAAATTCTGCATAAAATGGGCAAAAACACCAGAGAACAAGAGCTTAACTGCGGCAGCTGCGGATATAATACCTGCCGAGAAAAAGCAGTTGCAATTTTTCAGGGTAAGGCTGACATTTCAATGTGTATGCCGTATCTTAAAGAAAAGGCGGAGAGCTTTTCGGACAACATAGTAAACAACACACCAAACGGTATAATTGTTCTTGACGAGCAGCTTAATATTCAGTCAATTAATAAGGCTGCCAAATGCTTGCTCAATCTGCCAAATTCCGCAGATCTAATCGGTAGTCCAGTTGTAAGGATACTTGACCCGATAGACTATCTGCTTGCCTTCAACGATGGTAAAAATGTTTATGATAACCGAAAATATCTGGCAGAATATCAAAAATATGTGGAAGAAACGATTATCTGCGACAAGGAATATCATATAATCATGATAATGATTAAGGATATAAGCGACGAAGAAAAAGCGCGCAGTGAGAAGGAAGAAAAGAGCAGGGCTGCCGTTGAAATTACTGATAAGGTGATAGACAAGCAAATGCGTATAGTCCAGGAAATAGCATCACTTCTTGGCGAAACAACGGCAGAAACAAAGATTGCATTGACAAAACTTAAGGAGACACTTAGTGATGAATGATTTATGCGTTGATGTCGGATACAAGAGCATAATAAAATTTGGAGAGCAGCTTTGCGGAGATATGGTGCAGATAGTTAAAAATCCGGAAAGTACAATTCTTGTTCTTGCCGACGGACTGGGCAGCGGGGTTAAGGCGAATATTCTGGCAACGCTTACGTCAAAAATCATTTCAACTATGATTGCGGAGCATATGAGCATAGAGGAGTGTGTGAACACCATAACAGCTACTTTGCCCATATGCAAAACGCGCGGAGTTGCATATTCTACATTTAGCATAATAAAGGTGACGAACAATGATTTCGCAGAAATTATTCAGTATGATAACCCGAATGTGATACTTTTGCGTGAAGGAAAACATTTTGACTATCCTACAGAGGGGCGGACTATTTCCGGAAAAACGGTGCTATATTCTAAGATAGATCTGCAATGCGGTGATGTTTTTATTACAATGAGTGACGGCGCTATTTATGCCGGAGTGGGAGAAACTCTTAATTTTGGATGGCAGCGCGACGATATAATCGACTATATTGAGCGAGAATACCGTACCGATTTTTCGGCACAGGGTGTCGCGGCAAAAATTGTTGATGCCTGCAATGATTTGTATATGCAAAAGCCGGGTGATGATACTACGGTTGCTGCTATAAAAGTCAGAAAGCGTGAAGCTGTAAACCTTATGTTCGGACCGCCGCGTAATCCGGCTGATGATAATAAAATGCTGGCGATGTTTTTTGCTAAACATGGTAAGCACATTGTATCAGGCGGAACAACCTCTAATATTACAGCCAAATATCTTGGAAAGCCGCTTGTTGCATCAATAAACTACATTGACCCGGAGGTTCCGCCGACAGCAGAGATTGAAGGGGTTGATCTTGTAACCGAGGGTGTTTTGACTATAAACAAGGTGCTTGAATATGCAAAGGACTGTGGGGGTGAGGACAAGCTCTATTCCGAATGGCATAGCAAAAATGACGGAGCATCACAACTTGCTCGTATGCTGTTTGACGAAGCTACAGATATAAATTTTTATGTGGGGCGTGCTATAAATCCGGCGCACCAAAATCCGAATCTGCCAATTGGCTTCAATATAAAAATGCAGCTTGTGGATGAGATTTCAAATGAATTAAAACGAATGGGTAAAACAGTAAATGTAAGTTATTTTTAGTAGGTGGTGTGTTTTTTGAAAATAAGGAAGTTCGATACAAAGGTTCAGCATTTGAAATATAAGGTTTTGAGAGAGGTCGCTCGTGAAGCATGGCGCGGCAATCTGATCAACAGCCTTTATGATTTGCCGGAAAAAATTATTCCGGGTAAAGAACCAACAATGCGCTGCTGCGTATATAAGGAACGTGCAGTAATTGAAAAAAGAATTAAAATTGCTATGGGGGGAAATGTAGCAAACCCAAATGTTATTGAGGTAATAGATATCGCTTGTGACGAATGTCCCGTCAGTGGATATGACGTAACCGACGCCTGCCGCGGCTGTCTTGCGCACAGGTGCGGTGATGTTTGCCGAATGAATGCACTGACATATGACGAGCACCAAAAAGCCCATATTGACAAGAAAAAATGCGTAAATTGTGGTGCGTGTGCAAAGGTTTGCCCTTATTCTGCAATTATAAACAGAAAAAGACCGTGCGAAAATGCTTGTAAAATTAAGGCTATTCATATGGCGGAAACAGGCGAAGCACAAATTGAAAACGATAAGTGCATCTCCTGCGGTGCGTGCGTATATCAGTGCCCATCTGGTGCGATTTCCGACAAGTCATTCATTTTGAACGTAATTGATATGATAAAAAAGAGCGAGCACAACAAAAAGTGTAAGGTGTATGCGGTTGTTGCACCGTCAATTGCCGGGCAGTTTTCGTATGCCAAGCTCGGTCAGGTTATAACCGCAATGGAAGAGCTGGGATTTTATCATGTGGTTGAAGCGGCTCTCGGTGCAGATATGGTCGCGTATGCAGAATCAAAGGAGCTTGCCGAGGCGGATGGCTTTTTAACTAGCTCATGCTGTCCTGCGTTTGTTGATTATATAAATAAATATTTTCCGGCACTTAAAGATCATATTTCACATAATCTTTCGCCGGCAGCGACTATTTCAAAATATATAAAGGAAAGGGAGCCGGATTGCAAAATTGTCTTTGTAGGTCCATGTACCGCAAAAAAAATGGAGTTTCAAAAGGAGGATGTTCGCCCATATATAGACAGTGTTATAACCTTTGAGGAACTTCAGGCATTGTTTGACAGCCGCGATATTGACGTTACTAAGCTTGAAGAGGGTTATCTGGATAATGCGTCATATTTTGGCAGAATTTTTGCAAGGAGCGGCGGACTGGCAGACGCGGTAAGGCAGGGACTGAAAGAACATAATCTTGAAGATTTTGACTATAAACCGATTTCGTGCGATGGAATTGAAGCGTGCAAAATTGCTTTGTTAAAAGCGTCAAAAAATCTTTTGCCAAACAATTTTATAGAAGGAATGGCATGCATTGGAGGATGTATCGGCGGTGCAGGCTGTCTGACGCATGAGGCAAAAAGCAAAAAAGAAGTGGACGACTATGGTAAAGAGGCTCTTGAAAAGAACATTTCGGACGCGATAGGAATTCTTAAATATTGACATTTTACAGCACTGTGCAAAAAACGCACAGTGTTTTTTTGCATAAGCTTTATATGGACAAAATTTGATTTTTTTGTAAAGAACTATTTAAATATTTGTCATAAAAATCAGTAAACTAAAGTAATATTTATAAAGCGGCAAAAGGAGATGCGAATTTTGATAAAAGGGACAAGAATGATAATAATTACAAAAAATAAGATATTGGCAGTTATGGCGATAATCATTCTTTTTGCAGTGAGTGCGGTGACGATATACCTGATTCCGAAAC